>DATMJT010000342.1:0-8082 GCA_035553735.1 Pilimelia sp. | reverse complement strand
GTGCCGGTGCGCCGCTCCCGCGGGGGAGAGCCCGCACCGCCGTCCAGGGCCGTGACCCGTTCGGTGGTCGTGGTCGGCGGGGCGGCCGGCGCGGGGCCCGCTAGGCATAGTCGTCGCCGGTGCGGGTACGCCGGTTCCAGGACGGCCGGGGGTGGACGCCGGCGGGCCCCGTACCGCCGACCGGCGGGACGGTGACGCCGCCGGCGGCGCGACCGTCGATGCGGTCCGCGTGAGCCCCGGTGCGGTGCCCGGGCGCCCGCGGTGGCGGACCCCGGAGCGGCGAGGAGGAGAGAACAGTGAGCGACGCACCACGTACCGGAGAACAGCCCGTCGAGCGGGGCGCGGCCGAGGAGGCCGCAGGGGCGCCGCTGACCCAGACGGAGGTCGACGCCAGCCGCCGGCCTCCCAGCCTGCCGGAGGAGGTGGACAGCGTCACCGAGCCCGACGGCAGCGGTATGGCCGGTGGCTCCTCGGGCGGCAGCGGCGGCGGCTCCGGCATGCCGGGTCATCCGGACGCCGCCGGATAGGCGCCTCCGGCCGGCAGGGCGACGCCGCGGGTGGCTGCGGCACCCGACGCGGCACGCGCGTCGCCGTGCCGGCCGGAGGCGGCAGGCGGTGGCCGAGGTGCACAGGGGGTGTCGTGCGCGCGCTGGTGTTGGGTGGCGGTGGCATCACGGGCATCGCGTGGGAGCTCGGCATCCTCGCCGGGCTCCGGGAGCACGGCGTGGACCTCACGGACGCGGACCTGGTCGTGGGCACGTCCGCCGGGGCGTACGTGGGAGCCCTGGTCGCGACCGGTGCGGAGCTTGCCGCCGCGGTCGCACACGCGGGCAGCATCGACCTGGAGCTTTCGCCCCGCATCGACGTGACGCTGCTGGCCCAGGGTTTCGCCCTCCTGTCCGACCGCTCTCTGCCGCCGGAGCAGGCGCGGGCGCGGCTGGGTGACCTGGCCCGCCGGGCTCCGGTCGGTGACCCGGACGAGCACGTCGCGCGGTTCAGCCGCAGCCTGCCGGCACGGCGGTGGCCCACCCGCCCCCGGCTGGTCGTCACCGCGGTCGACACGGCCACCGGGCGGCTGGTGGCCTGGGACGCCGAAGCCGCGGTGCCCCTGGCCGAGGCCGTGGCGGCGAGCTGTGCGGTGCCCGGGGTCTTTCCGCCGGTGCCGGTCGCCGGGGCGGGGCACTTCATGGACGGCGGAGTCCGGTCGGTCACCAACGCCGATCTGGCCGCGGGCGCCGGTGCCGTGGTGGTGGTCGCGCCGACGGCCGGCGTTTTCCGCGACTCGCCGCGGGAGGAGCTGGCGCGGCTCATCGGCGCGCGCACGGTGCTGCTGGCCCCCGACGACGCCGCCCGCGCAGCGATCGGTCCGAACATCCTTGACCCCACGCGGCGTGCTGCCGCCCTGGCCGCCGGGGCCGCCCAGGCCGCGGCGCTCGCCCCGCGGGTGGCGCGGGTGTGGGACGGCTGACGGTGTCGGGCGCGCGCCGGCGCGGCGCCGGTCTGGTGGTCCGGCTCTCTGCGCCCCGTGGACACCGGCGCGGTCACCGCGAGCCGCGTCTCCCGTGCCCGCCGGCCCCCGGAACGGGGCCGCGCCTCCCGTGCCCGCCGGCCCCCGGAACGGGACCGTTTGCGCCGATTGGTCCCGGGTATGCGGCGCCGGAGCCGCGCGCACGGCGCGGAACCGCCGCCCGGCGCGGAGCCGGCAGGCACCTGGACAGGGGAGAACATGATGGCAGACACGGACAACCACGCGGTCGCGCAGGCGGTCCACGACCTCGGGTCGGCCCTGTGGTTCGGCGGCACGGTCATGGGCGTCGTCGGCGTCAACAAGTCCGGCACCGAGCTCGAACGGGGGATCGACCGGATCCGGGTGGCCTCGTCGGCGTGGCAGCGCTTCGGCCCGGTGCAGTGGGCGGGCGTGGGCGCGACGGTGCTGGCCGGGCTGCAACTGACCCGGGTCGGCGGCCGCCGCGTCGCGCTACAGCAGCGGTTCGGCTCGGTCGGCGCGCTGAAGGCGGCCATCACCGTGGCCGGGGCGGCGGCCACCGCCTACTCCGCCTACTGCGGTGCCAGGCTCGCCAAGCTCGCCGAGCAGGCCGAGCAGGCGGGGGAGAAGGTGGAGGTGCGCGACGCCACCGTCCCCGAGCCGCACACGCCCGAACGGATCGCGGCCTGGCAGCGTCGGCAGCGGATCACCCAGTACGTCGTTCCGGCGCTGGCCGGCGCCAACATCGTCTGCGGCGCCTACCTGGTGCAGTCCTACCGGCTGGGCGCCACCGCCAAGGGCGTGCTGCGGCGGCTCCTGCCGGACTGACCGTCGGCCCGCGGGTGACGGTGCGGCCGTACGGGCCCCGTCCGGCCGCACGGGGCCCGTCCGTCAGCGGGCCGCCGGGTCGGGACCGTTGCGGCGGTCGGCGGTGCCGAAGCGGGGCGGCGGTTCGGGCGCCTCCCCGGTGACGTTCCGGATCACGTCGGCGGCGATCTCGCGGAGCCGGCGGTTGCGACGCTGCGAGGCCCGGCGCAGCAGGTCGAAGGCCGCGCTGGCGGTGCAGCGCTGCTGGGCCATGAGGATGCCCAGTGCCTGGTCGATGACGCTGCGCCCGGCCATCGCCTCGACGAGTTGCCGGTGGCGTTCGCCGTCGTCGGCCATGCGGAGGGCGACCGTCAGCGCCGCGGCGCACTGGGCGGCGAACGCGGCGGCATGGGCGCGGACCGGACCGGTGAAGGCGTCCCGCTGTCGGGAGTAGAGATTCATCGCGCCGGCGGTGTGCCCGGCGACGGCCAGCGGCAGCGACAGGGAGCTGAGCACGCCGCGGGCGACCGCGTGGGGCCGGTAGCGGTCCCAGCGGCTCTCCGCGGTGAGGTCGTCCACCCGGACGACCTCACCCGTGCGCAGGCTGGTCAGGCAGGGGCCCTCGTCGGCGCCGTACTGGATCTCGTCCGCCTCGGCGGCCAGCGGGTGGCTGGTGGCCACCGTGACGGCCGCGCCGTCCCGGCGCAGGGTGATGCCGCCGCCCGCCGCCGGGGTCACCACGTCCGCGGCCAGGTGGACGACCTCGTCGAGGAAGGCGTCGATCTCGGGGGAGTCGGCCAGCAGGGTCAGCAGCCGGCCGTAGGTCGTGGCGAGGTCGCCGGGGGATGAGGGCATCGGTGCCGGCCTCCTGGAGCCGACGCTCCGACTATGCGCTTCCGCTGGGATGGGCCCGCCGGAGGCGGCGCCGTGAACATCACCGGCTGCGCCCGACGGTACTCCGCCGACGCTGTGCCGGCCAGGCAGGCCCGGGGTAGGGTGGGGACGGTTCGGAGGTGAGCCCCCGCAGCGCCACTGCTGCCCGGGAGTGCGTCAGATGCCAGGCGCGCGTCCGGTCCCTCGGGACGCCCTAGAGGAACGCCGTGCCGAACGAACCGATCCCGTCGCACCCACCGACCATCGGGGCCCCCATCCCCGTGGCCCGGCCTGCTGGCGGTCCGACCGCGGGCGGGTCGCCGGCTTCCGCGGCGCACCAGCCCACCGCCGGCTGCGGGCCTCTCCTGCGTCTCGACCTGCGCCACGAGGGCCCGGTGCCGGTCGTCCGCGTCCGTGGCGACCTCGACCTGGCCAGCGCCCACCTGTTGACGGAACTGGTCGACCACGTCGTCGCCGCGCAGTCGCCGGCGGCCTTGGTGCTCGACCTCGCCCGGCTGGACTTCCTCAGCGCCGCCGGGATCACCGCCCTGCTGCGGGCGCGCGAGATACTGCGCTGCCGGGACGTGCACCTGGTGCTGCGCGATCCGCCCGCGGTGATCTGCCGGGTCCTGGTGATCGGCGGCGTCGCGTCCGTGTTCGACATCCAGTACGACGCCGAGGCGGTTCCCGGCCGGTCCGGGCGCCCGGCGGCGGTCGTGGCCCCCGGTTGAGGTCCCCCGCCGGTCCGGGTGCTCGGCGACGCCCGGGCCCACCGCGGCTCAGGGCTGGACGCCCAGGAGCCGGGCCAGCCCGGTGATCTGGAGTACGCGGTGGACGGTCGGCAGCACCCGGCGGACCACCAGCCTGCAGCCGGCGTGTCCGGCGTCGGTGTGGCAGTCCAGCAGAGCGCGGATCCCGGCGGCGTCGAGGAACTCCACCTCGGCCAGGTCCAGTTCGATGCGCGCGGGGCGGTAGTGGCGCAGCGCGTTGAGCACCGCCCGGTGGACGTGTGCGGCGGTGGCGAGGTCCATGTCGCCGGTGACCGCGATCCGGACCCGCTCGTGGTCCTCCGGTACGGCTATGGCGGCGATCCGCGGGTGGGCGGTGACCTGCCACGGTCTGCGGCCCGGCACCTCGACCTGCCGGTCGCCCTCCGGCCTGAGGCCCGTCCTGAGCCGTGGCGGCGGATCGGTCATGGGGGTGAACTACCCACCCGCGGCCACCGGTACGCGGGCCGAGGCGGTGCGCCTGTCGCCGGGGGCGGGCGCACCGCGCGTCGCGGTCACGGGTTCCCGGCGCGCGCCACCGTCGGGCGACCGGGACCCGGTGTTTGCCGCAGCGGAGGGCGGGTAGACGCGGGCGCGGTCCACGGTGCCTGGGGATGGGTGGTTCTCGATGACGAGCCATGTTGGGGCGGCGCGCCGCCGGCAGGCCGCGGTGCCGGTGCCGTTGGGGCACGAGCGCGTGTACCCCGGGCCGGTGCACCACCCGCTGCCGGGCAGTGCGGCGGCGCGGCTGCTGCGCACGACGGACGCCAAGCAGATCGGGATCATGTACATCACGACGTCGTTCGGCTTCTTCCTGCTGGCCGGGCTGATGGCGTTGGTCATGCGGGCGGAGCTGGCCCGGCCGGGACTGCAGATGATCTCACCCGAGCAGTACAACCAGCTGTTCACCCAGCACGGCACGATCATGATGTTCCTGTTCGCCACGCCGCTGGGGTTCGGCTTCGCCAACTACCTGGTGCCGCTGCAGATCGGCGCGCCGGACGTGGCGTTTCCCCGGTTGAACGCGTTCGGGTACTGGCTGTACCTGTTCGGCGGGCTGATCGTGGTCGCCGGGCTGCTCACCCCCGGCGGCGCGGCGGACTTCGGCTGGACCGCCTACACCCCGCTGAGCCGTGCGGAGCACGCACCCGGCGTCGGCGGCAACATGTGGATCGTCGGGCTCGTGCTCTCCGGCCTGGGCACGATCCTGACGGCGGTCAACCTGATCACCACGATCCTGATCCTGCGGGCGCCGGGCATGACCATGTTCCGGATGCCGATCTTCACGTGGAACATGCTGGTCACGAGCGTGCTGGCGATCCTGGTGTTCCCCCTGCTGGCCGCGACGTTGATGGCGCTGCTGGCGGACCGCACGCTGGGCGCCCACGTGTTCGCCCCCGAACACAACGGGCCGCTGCTGTGGCAGCACCTGTTCTGGTTCTTCGGCCACCCCGAGGTCTACATCGTCGCCCTGCCGTTCTTCGGGATCATCACCGAGGTCATCCCGGTCTTCTCCCGTAAGCCGATCTTTGGTTACAAGGGGATGGTCCTGGCCACCTTCGGGATCTTCGTGCTGTCGATGGCGGTGTGGGCGCACCACATGTTCGCCACCGGGCAGGTGCTGCTGCCGTTCTTCTCGTTCCTGAGCTTCCTGATCGCGGTGCCGACCGGGATCAAGTTCTTCAACTGGATCGGCACGATGTTCAAGGGGCAGCTCACCTTCGAGTCGCCGATGCTGTTCGCCGTCGGGTTCCTGGTGACCTTCCTGCTCGGCGGGCTCACCGGCGTGTTGCTGGCCAGCCCGCCGATCGACTTCCACGTGCACGACACCTACTTCGTCGTGGCGCACTTCCACTACGTCCTCTTTGGGACGATCATCTTCGCGGCCTTCGCCGGGGTGTACTTCTGGTTTCCCAAGATGACCGGGCGGCTGCTGGACGAGCGCCTGGGCAAGGTCCACTTCTGGACCATGTTCGTCGGATTCCACCTGACGTTCCTGGTGCACCACTGGCTGGGCAACGCGGGCATGGCGCGGCGGATCGCCGACTACCGGCCGGAGGACGAGTTCGCCACCCTCAACACCGTGTCCAGCATCGGCGCGTTCGTGCTCGGCACGTCCACGTTGTTCTTCCTGTGGAACGTGTGGAAGTCCTACCGGTTCGGCGCCCGGATCACGGTGGACGACCCGTGGGGCTTCGGCAACTCCCTGGAGTGGGCCACCAGCTCCCCGCCGCCGCTGCGCAACTTCGACCGCATCCCGCGGATCCGCTCCGAGCGCCCGGCGTTCGACGCCAAGTACGGCGCCGCCGTGGCCGACCTCGGCCGCGACCTGCGTCAGGGCGACGCCGAGCCGCCCCAGGACCTGGGGGACGTGCTGAGACCGGACCGGGGGCCGCACCGGTCCGACGCCGCCGCCCCCGACGGCGCCCACGGTGCCCGGGCAGCCGCCGACCACCACCCCGATCCCCGTTCGGGGGCCCGCCCGGTCGAGGTGCCGGAGCCCGGCGAGATCCGCAAGGACGACTCCTCGCAGGGGCCCACCCGGGCGGTCTGGGACGCCGACACCCGAGACCGGGACGACAGCCCGCCCGAGTGGCGCACCGGCGACCGGCCGGACACCGACGGCCGGTCCGGCTGAGCCGGCACCGCGGCCCGTGACTCCGCGGGTGGTGCCGTCGCGGGAGGCGACTCCGCGGTGGTGCCGTCGCGGGAGGCGGCCCCGCGGGCGGTGGCGCCGGGGCGTGCGCCCCGCTCCCGGTGACCGTCGCCACGCGCGGATCGGGCAAGGAGGCCGGGCCCGGCGCCGTTGTACCAGGTACCGACGTGGCCGTGTGCCGCACGGCCTCGCCGACCATCACCGCCGGACACCTCCGGCGCCGTGGCGCTGCGACCCGCGCGTTGGTTCGAGGGCGCCGCCTCCGTGCCGCCAGACAGGGCCGCGGAGGCGGTAGCCGCCCCTCGTGTGCCCGCGCCCGCCGCCGCCGGTGGCGTCGCCGACGGGCCCTCACCGTCGCCACCAGGAGACCCCGACGCGCTCGAAGACGCGCGGGCGGGGTCGCAGCACCGTGGTGGGTGCGCCAAGCCGCTCGGTCAGGACCCGGGTCAGCGCCCGGCAGCCGGCTGCGGTGGCGTAGCCGGTGGAGGTGACCAGCCAGATCCGCGCGCCCTCGGGGGTCGCGGCGAGGGCGTCCCGGGCGAAGCCCGCCGGCGAGGCGCTCCGGTGCCGCTGTCGGTAGTCCACCCAGTCCACCCGCTCCGGGGGCGCGCCGTCGGGGTACGTGCGGGACGCGACCGGTGCGGCCAGTTCCCGGCTGACCGACGGGCCGAGCTGGTCCGGGCAGTACACCACGAGGTCGCCGGGCCGGGCCCGCGCCTCGACGGCGGCCGCCGCCTCACCCGCCTGGGTCCGTGGCGTGCTCACCACCACGGCGGAGGTGGCGACCCACGCGGCGCACAGGGCGGCGGTCCCGACGGTACGCGCGCGGCGGCCCAGCGTGCTCAGACCCTGCGCCACGAGCAGCAGCACGATCGGTACCACCACGGCGGAGTAGCGGCTGACGAACGCCGACGCGGTGGCCAGGCACGCGGCGTAGGCCAACAGGACCGTGCCGGCCAGCCAGGCGGCGAGCACGGCGGTGCGAGACGGCCGGGCCGCGCGGACCACCGCGAGCAGCGCCAGGGCGGCGACCGGCAGGGCCAGCCAGGCGGCGCGCCCGACCGCCGCCGAGGACCAGTCCACCACCAGCGTGACGACATCCGTCGGCCGCGGCGGGCGGGCCCACGGGGTGCCGGTGTGCCGCAGCTGGAACAGCAGGGAGGGCAGCCACGGCGCGAACAGCAGCCCGCCGCCGCCCAGCCCGGCCAGCACCGCCAGCGCCCGACGCCTGCGGTCCGCCCCGCCGGGACCGGCCGCGCGCAGCAGCGCCGTCACCGCGCCGATGCCCAGGGCGGCCAGGAGGAACATCGCCCAGTAGTGGGTGAGCAGCAGGGCCCCCGACACCGCGGCGAGCCCGGCGGCGGAGCGCGGGCCCGGTTGGCGACCCACCCGGTCCAGCGTCAGGAGGAGCACCAGGACGAGCAGGACGACCAGGGAGTACATCCGGGTCTCGGTGGCGTACCGGACCAGCCACGGGTTGGCGGCCGCCAGCG
>DATMJT010000341.1:0-7292 GCA_035553735.1 Pilimelia sp. | reverse complement strand
GCGAACGCACCCGCGGGCGCGGGCCCGCCGCCCGGGCCGGCGGCGACCACGCGGGCCCGCGGCTCGCCGGAGGGACCCGAGGCCCCGCCGGGCGCCGCGGCGATCGGCCGCGGGATGTCGTCGAATGTGGACGGCACGGGCAGGCTCGCCCACCGGCCGCTGGGCCACACGATCACGAAGGCCCGGCCGATCACGTTCTCGATCGGCACCTGCCCCTGGCAGCGGGAGTCCTGGGAGATGGCCCGGTGGTCGCCCATCACGAACATGTTCCCCGGCTCGACCACCACCTCGTCGAAGCGGCGGGAGCGGCACTCCCTGGCGTTCGGCGGCGGGGCCAGCAGCGAGTCCTCGGTCACGTACGACTCGTCCAGCGGCTGGCCGTTGACGAAGACCCGGCCCTTGACGTCGCAGCAGGAGACCCGGTCACCGGGCAGGCCGATCACCCGCTTGATGAAGTCCTTCTCGCCGGGGCGGCTCACCCCGACCAGGTCGCCCATCGTGCGGCTCAGCTTGGCGAAGAATCCGATGTCCGAGTCGTTCGGGTTCTCCGGGGCCCAGCGGTCCGTGCCCCGGAACACCACCACCTCGCCGCGCTGCGGCTCGCGCATGTCGTAGACGACCTTGTTGACGAGCACCCGGTCGCCGACCAGCAGCGTGTTCTCCATGGAGCCGGACGGGATGAAGAACGCCTGGAGCAGGAAGGTGCGGATCAGGACGGCCAGGCAGAAGGCGACGATCAGCAGCAGCGGCATCTCCTGCCACAGCGGCATCGGGCGGCGCTTGCGGGCCGGTCGGCGCCGGCTCTCGTCGTGGTCCGCCCGGTGGCCGGGCTCGGCCCGGTGGCTCGGGGGGCGGGCGGTACGCTCCTCGCGCCCGCCCCAGCCGGCGTCGTCAGGCGGCCAGGCACCGCCCGACGAGCCGTAGACGGAGCCCGTCGAGCGGTGCTGCGGGTATCGTGCTCCGCCGTGATCGTCGTCACGGGCACCGCGCTCGCCGTACATCACCCGTAAGCCTAGGCGCGCGGCGCGCTTTCGCCCACCCGAATGATCAGGTGTTGCCGCGCGGCCGGCGGCTCAGCTCGCCGGCTTCTCCCGAAGCTCCTTGATCTTGGCGGCCTTGCCGCGCAGCTCGCGCAGGTAGTAGAGCTTTGCCCGGCGCACGTCGCCGCGGGTGACGACCTCGACCCGGTCGATGCCGGGGCTGTTCACCGGGTAGGTCCGCTCCACGCCCACCCCGAAGCTGACCTTGCGGACCGTGAAGGTCTCGCGCAGCCCGGCACCCTGGCGGCGGATCACCACGCCCTGGAAGATCTGCACCCGGGACCGGTTTCCCTCGACCACCCGGGCGTGCACCTTGAGCGTGTCGCCGGCCCGGAAGACCGGGATGTCGGTCCGCTGCGACTGGGCGTCCAGAGCGTCCAGCGTGTTCATCGCTGCTGTCCTCATCGGCTCAAGGCACACCGCGCGGCGGCGTGCGGGCTGGTGAATGTCCGGCGGCTCGGCCGGCGGGCGGGGGCCGCCGGCCAGGGTAGGCCGGCGCCCGGTGCCCGCCGCCCGGCCGCCTCGGCGGCCGTAACGGCAACCCCCTTACTCTGCCATACCGGGGGCCGGGACCTGAAATCCGGCCTCGGTCAACGTCGCGGCGTCCCGGGCGTCGAGCGTGCCCGGCGGCAGCGCGGCCAACAGCTCGGGACGGCGGTCGGCGGTACGTACGAGGGCCTGGTCGCGGCGCCAGCGGGCGATCCTGCCGTGGTCGCCCGAGCGCAGCACGTCCGGCACGACACGCCCGCGCCACTGCGCCGGCTTGGTGTAGACCGGGGCCTCCAGCAGGCCGTGCGCGTGCGACTCCTCGGTCAGCGACTCGGCGTTGCCCAGCACGCCGGGGACCAGGCGGGTGACCGCCTCGATGATCACCAGTGCCGCCACCTCGCCGCCGAACAGCACGTAGTCGCCGAGGGAGACCTCGGTGACCGGCATCCGGGCGGCGGCCTCCTCCAGGACCCGCTCGTCGATGCCCTCGTAGCGGCCGCACGCGAAGATGAGCCAGGGCTCCCGGGCCAGTTCAGCGGCCAGTGGGTGGCGCAGCGGTCGGCCCGCGGGGCTGGGCACCACGAGGCGTCCGCCGCCCCGCGGGGCCAGCGCGTCGAGCGCCTCGCCCCACGGCTCGGGGCGCATGACCATGCCGGGTCCGCCGCCGAACGGGGTGTCGTCGACCGTGCGGTGCACGTCGTGGGTCCAGGTCCGCAGGTCGTGCACGGTCACCGCGAGCCGCCCCGCCGCCCGGGCCCGGCCGATGAGCGACAGGTCCAGCGGCGCGAAGTAGTCCGGGAAGATGGTGACGATGTCGATCCGCATGGCGCCTCCGGGCGGGCCGTGGCCGGTGGGGCAGGTGCAGACAACCAGCGCCCGGGCCCAGGCACCGGACCGCCAGGCACCGGGCAGTCTGGGCATCGGAGCGGCCTGGGCACCGCGGCGGCCGCGTGGGCCGCCCGCGGCGTCGGGCCGCCGGCCGTCCGGCTACAGGTCGAACAGCCCCTCGGGGGGGTCGACCACCACGCGGCCGCCGGCCAGGTCCACCTCGGGCACGATCGCCCGGACGAACGGCACGAGCGCGGCCCCGCCGTCGGGTCGGCGCAGCACCAGCAGGTCCGACGCCGGCGCGTGGTCGATGCGGACCACCTCGCCCAGCGTCTCGCCGGCCGGCGAGACGACGGCCAGCCCGACGAGCTGGTGGTCGTGGAACTCGTCGGGGTCGGCGGGCGGCGACAGCTCGGCGCTGTCCACGCAGAGCAGGACGCCGCGCAGCGCCTCGGCGCCGTCGCGGTCGGCGACGCCCGCGAACGCGACGATCAGGCGGCCCTGGTGCTCCCGCAGCTCCTCGATCGTGAGCGCGTCGCCGGAGTCGGTGGCCAGCGTGCGCCCGGCCACGAAGCGGTCCCGCGGGTCGTCCGTCCGCACCTCCACGATGACCTCACCGCGGATGCCGTGCGGACGGACGATCCGCCCGACGATCAGCTGCACTAGTACGCGTCGACGATGTCGACCCGGATGCCGCGACCGCCGATGGAGCCGATCACCTGGCGCAGTGCCTTGGCGGTCCGCCCACCGCGCCCGATGACGGTACCGAGGTCCTCGGGGTGGACGCGGACCTCCAGCCGCTTGCCGCGGCGGGAGTCCACGAGCCGCACCCGGACGTCGTCCGGGTGGTCCACGATGCCCTTGACCAGGTGCTCCAGAGCCGGGCGCACGGGCGCGTCAGGCCTGCTCGCCGACGGCCGCATCGGCCTGCTCCTCGGTCGCCGGGGTCGCCGCGGCCTCCTCCGCCTTGGCCGGGGCCTTCTTCTCCGCCTTGCGCGCCGGCTTGGCGGGGGTCTCCGCCAGGCCGGCGGCGGCCTTGGCCTCCGCCTCGTAGGCCGCCCGGCGATCGGCCTTCTCGGCCTTGACCAGCAGCGGCGGCGGCGCGGGCAGGCCCTTGAACTTCTGCCAGTCGCCGGTCTTCTCCAGCAGGCGCTGCACGGCCTCGCTGGGCTGCGCGCCGACCGACAGCCAGTGCTGCACCCGGTCGGACTTGACCTCGATCACCGAAGGGTCTTCCTTCGGGTGGTAGATGCCCACGTACTCGATCGCCCGGCCGTCGCGCTTGGTGCGCGCGTCCGCGACGACGATGCGGTACTGCGGGTTGCGGATCTTGCCCATCCGCAGAAGCCGGATCTTTACGGCCACTGTGTGCTCGCTCCTGTGTCGATGGCAGCTGAGCGGGCGGGACGTCGTCGTGGGGATGACGCGGCCGACTGCTCTGGTGGACTGGCGGCACGCCCGGGTAGAGGGCGCCGGACGTGCGCCGGATGCCAGCCTGTCATTGTGCCAGATCGCACGGCTCGACGGCCGGGCGGGGCCGCGCCGCGCCCGGACCGGCGCCCGACGACCGCCGCCGGCGGCCGGTCCCCGATCCCACCGGTGGCCGGGCGGGCCCGCCGAGCCGCCGGCCGGCGCCGCGACGTGCGCACCGGACCGGCGCGGGGTCACCGCGCCGGCGGCCGGTCCCAGCCCGGCGGCAGCGCGGTGGGCACCGGCCACGCCGGGTCGGGCCGGAAGTCGCACCACGTGCCGTCGAACGGGAACTTCCCGGCCTCGGCGATCTCGATCACCCGCTCCCCCTCGGCCCGCACCGCGGCGGCGTCGGCCACCCAGTAGTGCTCCGGGAAGGCCAGCCGCTCGGCGAACTCGTCCTCGTCCTTCCAGCTCCAGCGCCGGTCCGGCGGCACCCAGACGTCGAGGTCCTGGTCGACCATGTCGACCCCGGCCAGGTCACCGTCGTCCCAGCGGACGGCCGGCTCCTCCAGGTTGACGTACCACCCGGTGAACCGGTCGGCGTCGTCGCGGAACCACCACACCGAGTGCGCCGCGCCGGCCGGCAGGAACTTCAGCACCCCCGGGCCCTGCCACCGGAAGACCCGGGTGCGGTGCTCCTGGGTGACCCACTCGGCGAAGGGCATCGCCCGCATGCCGCGGCCGTCCGCCGCGACCTCGTTGGCCACCGCGGAGCCGCGGGCCACCCACACCAGCAGGCCGCGGGCGTCGTCGCTGACCACCCGGGCCGGGCGGGCCCAGCCGATCCGGCCGCGCCGGACGTTGCGGTGCACGATCAGCCGGCCGGGCCGGAAGCGCGCCACCGGCGGTCAGTAGGCCCGGGCCAGCACGGCGACCAGCTCGGGCTCGTCCTCGGAGTCCGGCACCGAGCCGTCCGGGCGCAGCAGGCAGCGGACCGTGACGCCCTGGGCGTTGGCCTCGGCCTCGCCCTGGGCGCCGACCGCCGACCACGGGACGCGGGCCCACCCGGAGGCCGCCGCCTCGATCGCCTCGGCCAGCGTGGCGACCTCGACCGTGCGGGAGCGGCGGAACTCCAGCGCGGCGTCGTGCAGCGCCCGCTGGTCGGCCTCCAGCGCCGCGACGACGGCGGCGACCACGTCGGTGACCGGCACCGGCGTCTTGCTGCCGCCGGTCCGCCGCACCAGCACCGCGTTGCCCGCGGCCAGGTCCCGCGGACCCACCTCGACGCGTACCGGGTAGCCCTTGAGCTCGGCGTCGACGGCCCGGCGACCGAACGGGGTCTCGACCCGGTCGTCGAAGCCGACCCGGACGCCGGCATCCCGCAGCGCGTCGCGCAGCTTCGCGGCGGCCTCGGCCACGCCGTCGCCGTCCTTGACGACCATGACGTGCGCCTGCACCGGTGCGATGCGCGGCGGCACCCGCAGCCCGTGGTCGTCGCCGTGCACCATGATCATGCCGCCGACCATGCGGGTGGTGGCGCCCCACGAGGTGGTCCAGGCGTGCTCCACCCCGCCGCTGGCGGCGGAGAACGTGATGTCGAACGCCCTGGCGAAGTTCTGCCCCAGCTCGTGCGACGTGCCCATCTGCAGGGCCTTTCCGTCGCCCATCATGGCCTCGAGGGTCATCGTGTTGGTGGCGCCGGCGAACCGCTCCCGGGTCGTCTTGCGGCCCGGCACCACGGGGATGGCCAGCACGTTGGTCATGAAGTCCTCGTACACCTCGTGCAGGATGCGCCGGGCGTAGGCGCGCGCGTCGGCCTCGTCGACGTGCGCGGTGTGCCCCTCCTGCCAGAGGAACTCGGTGGTGCGCAGGAAGGTGCGCGGCCGCAGCTCCCAGCGCACCACGTTGGCCCACTGGTTGAGCAGCAGCGGCAGGTCGCGGTAGGAGCCGACCCACTTGGCCATGAACTCGCCGATCACCGTCTCCGACGTCGGGCGCACCACCACCGGCTCGGCAAGCTGCTTGCCGCCGCCGTGGGTGACCACCGCCAGCTCGGGCGAGAAGCCCTCGACGTGCTGGGCCTCCCGGCGCAGGTAGCTCTCCGGGATGAACAGCGGGAAGTACGCGTTCTCGGCGCCGGTCGCCTTGATCCGGGCGTCCAGTTCGGCCTGCATCCGCTCCCAGATGGCGTACCCGGTCGGTCGGATCACCATGGTGCCGCGCACCGGCCCGTTGTCGGCCAGCTCGGCCTTGGCGATCAGATCCTGGTACCAGCGGGGGAAGTCCTCCGCCCGGGGAGTGAGTACGCGCGCCATGAGGCGTCATCCTAGGCGGCCGGTCGGGCGCCGCGCGCGGCAGTTCCGCCGCGACCCGCCGTGCCCGGCCGCAGGCCGCGCCCGGCGCACCACCCGGCCTGAGGCGGCGCTCAGCCCCACCCGGCCTGAGGCCGCGCCCAGCCCCACGCGGCCTCAGGCCGCAATGAGCCCCACCCGGCCTCAGGCCGTACTCAGCGCACCACCCGGCCGCGCAGCACGATGTGCCGCGGCGCCCGCACCACCCGCAGGTCCACGCGCGGGTCGGCGTCGTAGACCACCAGGTCGGGCAGTCCGCCGGCGACCAGGCCGGGAAAGCCCAGCCACTCCCGGGCGCCCCAGGACGCCGCGGCCAGCACGTCCACGGCGGACAGGCCGGCGCGCTCGTGCAGCAGCAGCATCTCCTCGGCGGCCAGCCCGTGGTCGATCCCGCCACCGGCGTCGGTGCCCACGTAGAGCGGCACCCCGGCCTCGTGGGCCGCCCGCACCACCTCCGGGAAACGGTCCCGCAGCGCCAGCATGTGGTCGGCGTAGCCGGGGAACTTCGGCCGGGCCTGCGCGGCGATGTCGCCGAACGTGGCGATATTGATCATCGTGGGCACCAGGGCGGTGCGGTTGCGGGCCATGGTGTCGATCAGCTCCAGCGACAGGCCGGTGCCGTGCTCCACCGAGTCCACCCCGGCGCGCACCAGGATGTCGACCGCCTCCTCCGAGAAGGTGTGCGCGGCGATGCGCGCCCCGGCGGCGTGCGCGGCGTCGACCGCCGCGCGCAGGGTGTCGGCGTCCCACGCCGGCGCCAGGTCGCCGACACCACGGTCGATCCAGTCCCCGACCAGCTTGACCCAGCCGGTGCCGGCCTTCGCCTGTGCGGTGACCGCGGCGGCGACCTCCTCGGCTGGCACCTCCAGGCCGATGTCGCGCAGGTAGCGGCGCGGCGGGGCGACGTGCCGGCCGGCACGGGCCAGCCGCGGCACGTCGGGGTCGTCGTCCAGCTCCGGGTACGGGTACGGCGAGCCGGCGTCCCGGATGGCCAGCACGCCGGCGTCGCGGTCGAGCGCGGCCAGCCGCCGGGCCTCGTCCAGGGAGCCGATCGGCCGGGCCCCGCGGGCGATGCCCAGGTGGCAGTGGGCGTCGACCAGGCCGGGCAGGATGAACCCGTCGGTGCACAGCGTCACGGCGCCGGGCAGCGGCTCCAGGCTGACCCGGTCGG
>DATMJT010000340.1:0-15286 GCA_035553735.1 Pilimelia sp. | reverse complement strand
GCCCCACCGCCCCCACCGCGCCGGGCGGCGGGTCGCCGGCGCGGTGGGGGCGGTGGGGCGGTGCCGGGCGGCGGGTCGCTGGCGCGGTGGAGGCGGTGGCGGCCCGGGCGCCGTGGAGTAGCGTCGTGCCGGACAGCGGCGCTGGGACGAGGGGAGCGGCAGGTGCGGATCACGGGTACCGGGCACGCCGGGATGCGGATCGACACCGCGGCGGGCAGCATTCTGACGGATCCGTGGGTGAATCCGGCGTACTTCGCGTCGTGGTTCCCGTTCCCGGACAACTCCCGGCTCGACTGGGAGCACCTGGGTCAGGTGGACTACCTGTACGTGTCCCACCTGCACCGGGACCACTTCGACGCCGAGCACCTGGCCCGGCACGTGTCGAAGAAGGCCACCGTGCTGCTGCCCCAGTACCCCACGTCCGAGCTGGAGGACGAGCTGCGGGCGCTGGGCTTCACCCGCTTCCTGCGTACCCGCAGCAACGAGGTCACGGAGCTCGACGGCGGCCTGAAGGTGATGATCCAGGCCCTGACCAGCCCGACCGACGGCCCGATCGGCGACTCCTCGCTGTGGGTGGAGCACGACGGCGTCCGGTTGCTCAACCAGAACGACGCCCGCCCCGCGGACCTGGATGTCTTCGCCCGGCTCGGACAGGTACACGCGCACCTGCTGCAGTTCTCCGGCGCGATCTGGTACCCGATGGTGTACGAGCTGCCCGCGGCCGCCAAGGCGGCGTTCGGCAAGCAGAAGCGCGAGCGCCAGTACGACCGCACCTGGCGGTACATCCGCGACCTGGGTGCCTCGCACGTGTTCCCGATCGCCGGCCCCCCGTGCTTCCTCGACGACGAGCTGTGGCACCTCAACGACCTGGGCGGCGACGAGGGCAACATCTTCCCCGACCAGTGGCACTTCCTCGCGGAGTACGCCAAGGTGGGCGGCGACAACGGGGTGGTGCTGCTGCCGGGCAGCGTGGCCGAGCTGACCGTCGACGACTGCCGCGTCAGCCACCCGGTGCCCGACCTGGCGGAGTTCTTCGCCCGCAAGGACGAGCACCTGCGCGCCTACCAGGAGCGGCAGCGACCGGTGATCGCCGCGGCCAAGGCCACCTGGCGGCATCCGGAGCTGGACGTGCTCAAGGAGCTGAAGCGGCGGCTGGAGCCGCTGCTGGAGGAGTCGGTCTACCTGGCCGACGGGGTGGGTGGTCCGGTCCGCTTCGACCTGGTGGGCTACGACGGCGAGTCGGTGGAGTCGATCCTCGTGGACTTCCCGAACCGCGAGGTCCGCCACGCCGCGGACGAGAAGGTCCGCTACCGCTTCCGCACGCAGCGCGCGCTGGTGGAGCACCTGCTGCACATCGGCGAGGTGGACTGGGTGAACTCCCTGTTCCTGTCCTGCCGGTTCTCCGCGGCGCGCATCGGCCAGTACAACGAGTACGTCTACGCGTTCTTCAAGTGCCTGTCCGAGGAGCGCCTGCAGTACGCCGAGGGCTGGTACGACGAGCACCACCGCACCGCCGACGCGGAGGACATCACCCTCGGCGACTGGCGGGTGCAGCGGCGCTGTCCGCACCTGAAGGCGGACCTGACCCGGTTCGGCATCGTCGAGGGGGACGTGCTGACCTGCCAGCTGCACGGCTGGCGGTTCGACCTGCCCAGCGGGCGCTGCCTGACCAGCGTGGGACACCGGGTGCGGGCTCACCGGGTCGACGGATCGGCACCGGTGCCGGCCCCGGTGCCGGGCGCCGGCGCCGCGTCCGGCGGGTAGCCCGACGCCGGCGCCGCGTGCGGGGGTAGCCCGACGCCGGCGCCGCGTCCGGTGGGCGGTTCGGCGCGCGGCGCCGCGTGCGGGGGTGGTTTCGGCGCGGACGTCGGGAATCGCGGCCGTCGCCGTCGAGTCCGGCTCCTGAGCCGTAGCGTATGGCGGTTATCCGGCCCCGATAACGGCCATACGCTACGGCTGAGTGGCGGCTGGGCGTCCGGCGGCCGATCCGCGACAGGGGTCAGCGGCGCTGAGCTGGTGCATGAACAGCTCCAGCTCCAGCTCGAAGAGTGGTTCGGCGTCATCGACGGCCCATTCGAGCTGGCCGAAGACTTCCATCGCCACCAGGCCGTAGAGCCGGATCCAGGCGGACAGGAAGGTGTGCACCAGTTCCAGCGGCAGGTCGGGGCCGTGCCACTGGCGGTACGGCGCGACGTGTCCGGCCAGCCGGGCGCGGACCAGCTCCGGCGGGGCCGTGCGCAGCGGGTGGGACGTGGCCAGCGCGGTGAAGGAGTCCAGGAAGGTGGCGCCCACCCGGGCACAGGCCGCGTCGGCCGTCCGACAGGCGGGCCGGTCCGGCGCGGTGACCCCCGCCACCGGCCCGCCGAACAGCAGGCCGAACTCCGGCCGGTGGGCGACCGACCAGCGGCGGAAGGCCCGGGCCATCGCGGACAGCTGCGCGGCGGGGTTGTCGCCGGCGTCGTCCCGCGCGGCCCGCAGCACCGCGTGCAGCTCGCCGAACAGGTCCTCGACCAGCGACTGCACCAGCCCGTCGAGGCTGGGAAAGTAGCGGTAGATCGCGGGCGCCGTCATGCCCATCTCGCGGGCGATGGCGCGCAGGGAGATGGCGGTGGGGCCGCCCTCCACCAGCAGCCGCCGCGCCGTGTCCTTGATCTCCCGGACGGTGGCGGTGCGCAGCCGCTGCCGCCGAGTGGCGGCCGGCACAGACGTCATCGCGCGAACTCCCTTGACCGCAAATTACGCCGTTGGCATAGTGAACGCCGTTAACCACAATGACTGACGATTACAGCGTACGGCCGGGCGCGGGCGGGCGCGACCGGTCGAGGCCAAGGGGGAGGAACATGTTCGCGTGGTGGTCCGGTGTGGTGACACGCCGCAGATGGAGCGTGCTGGGCGCCGGCCTGGCCCTGGTCGTGCTCGGCCTCACCTGGGGGATGGGGGTCTTCGGCGCCCTGACCGGGGGCGGGTTCGACGACCCGCGCAGCGAATCCAGCCGGGCCCACCAGCGGATCACTGACGAGCTGGGCGACCAGGGCGCGGATGTCCTGGTGCTGTACTCCGGGGACGGGCGGGCATTCGACGCACCGGCCTTCCGGCAGCCGGTGGGCGAGGCCCTGCGGCGGCTGCGCGACAGCCCCGACGTCGCGCGGGTGACCAGCGTCTACGACGCCCCGCCCGGCACGCCGCAGGCGGCGGCGCTGGCCCCGCTGGTGGCCCAGGACCGGACCGCCACCTACGTGCTCGTCGAGCTGCGCGGCGACGGCGAGGACGGCAAGATGGCCGCCTACCAGCGGATGCGTGCCCTCGCGGTGGCCGGAGGCGGCGTGCGCACCGAGACCGGTGGGCCGGTCGCCTTCCTGGAAAAGGTCAACACCCAGACCGCGCAGGACATCACCCGCGCCGAGCTGATCACCCTGCCGATCCTGCTGGTACTGCTCATCCTGATCTTCCGGGGCCTGGTTGCGGCCACCACCCCGCTGCTCATCGGCGGCCTGGCCATCCTCGGCGGCTTCGTGGCCACCCGCCTGCTGGCCGGCGTCACCGAGATGTCCGTCTTCGCCATCAACATCATCACGCTGATCGGCATGGGCCTGGCCATCGACTACGCGCTGTTCGTGGTCAGCCGCTTCCGGGAGGAGCTGGCCGCGGGCCGGGCCGTGCCGGACGCGGTGGCCCGGACGCTGGCCACCGCCGGACGCACCGTCCTGGTCTCCGGGCTGACCGTCGCGCTGGCCCTGGCCAGCCTGCTGATCTTCCCGCAGGCGTTCCTGCGCTCCATGGGACTCGGCGGTATGGCGGCCGTGCTGGTGGCCATGCTCGCCTCGGTCACCGTGCTGCCGGCCCTGCTGACCGTGCTCGGCCACCGGATCAACGCCGGTCGGGTGCGGCTGCCCGGGCGGCGCGCGCCGCGTCGCACCGGCGGCGAGGGCGGCTGGGCCCGGCTGGCCCGCAGCGTGATGCGCCGGCCGATCCCGTACGCGTTGGGCGTGGGCGCCCTGCTGCTCCTGCTGGCCTCGCCGTTCCTGCAGGCCCGCTCCGGAGGCTTCGACGAGCGGGTGCTGCCACCGGGCAGCGAGCCGCGGGTGGTGGCCGAGCGGATCACCGCCGACTTCCCCGGCACCAGCGTGTCGCCGGTGCGGGTGGTCGTCTCCGGGGTGTCGGCGGAGCAGGCACAGCGGTTCGCCGAGCGCATCGGGGCGCTGGCGGAGGTCACCGCCGCCCGGGTCGGCGTGGGCCGGGGAACGACCCACCTGATCGAGGCCAGCTTCCCGGGCGAGGCCACGGGGGAGCCGGCGGAGCGGGCCGTGCGGGCGATCCGGGGGCTGGCCGCCCCGGACGGCGCGCAGGTGCTGGTGGGCGGACAGACCGCGGCGTCGCTGGACCTGCTCGACGGGGTGCTGGACCGGCTGCCGTGGATGGCCCTGCTGATGGCGTCGGCCACGCTGGTGCTGCTGTTCCTGGCCTTCGGGTCGGTGCTGCTGCCGGTCAAGGCGGTGCTGATGAACGCGGTGTCGATCGGCGCCTCCTTCGGGGTGGTGGTCTGGGGCTTCCAGCAGGGTCACCTGGCCGACCTGCTGGACTTCACCTCGACCGGGTTCATCGAGCCCACCAACCCGATCCTGATGCTGGCCGTCCTGTTCGGCCTGGCCACGGACTACGAGGTGTTCCTGCTCTCGCGGGTGCGCGAGGAGTGGGACCGCACCGGCGACAACACCACCGCGGTGGCCACGGGACTCCAGCACACGGGACGGATCATCACCGCCGCCGCGCTGCTGCTGGTGATCGTCGTGGCCGGCTTCGCCAGCGGAGGGATCATGTTCATCAAGATGATCGGCGTCGGCATGATCGTGGCCATCGTGGTGGACGCGACGCTCGTGCGGGCGCTGCTGGTACCGGCCACCATGCGGCTGCTGGGCCGGTGGAACTGGTGGGCGCCCGGCCCGCTCGCCGCGGTCTACCGGCGGTTCGGCATCCGCGAGTCCGTCGACGACCCGCCGTCCGGGGCGCCAGCCGACCGCCACCCGGTCGGTGCCGCGGCGGGCTGAGCCGTGCCGTGCCGTCGGCCAGGCGCGTGACGGCCGGGCTGAGCCGTGCCGTCTCGGCCCGGCGGGCGGCGGCCGGGCTGGGCGGCGCGCTGCCGTCTCGGCCCGGCCGCGGACGCCGGACCCGGTCCGCGCCCGCGTGGCGGCCGGTCCCGTCCGCCGCCGGACCCGGTCCGCACCCGGCGTGGCGGCCGGACCCGTCAGCCTTCGGGCGCCTGACGGGTCCGGCCGCCGGCCCGGTGCGCCTGGCGGGTGGCGGCATACCCGGCCAGCAGCAGGATGTGGAACACGAACAGCCACAGGCCGATCGCCACCACCGCGCCGACGGTGTCCAGCCCGCCGAACGGCAGCCCGAGGTCCAGCGGCAGCGCCGCGAACAGCACCGCGCCGTGCCCGAAGCCGCTGATGTGGGCCGCGGTCAGCGCGGCGCCGAGCAGCGTCGGCAGCCACCGCGGGCGCCCGGGCCCGAAGACCCGGAACACCCAGACCACCACCACGCTGAGCAGCAGCCAGGTGCCCAGGAACGACACGGCGATGCCGGCGACGGCGGACCAGCCGCCGGCCCGCACCCACCGGATGCCCGGCGCCGCCAGGGCCAACAGGGCGACCAGCAGCACGGGAGCCGCGGCAAGCAGCGGGACCAGCAGGAGCCGACCCCGCCAGCCGACCAGGGTCTCGCCGGGGTCGGCCAGCGACACCAGCGCGCGGCGGAGCCCCTCGCCGTACAGGGTCGCCGGCAGCAGCGTCACCAACGCAAGGCGGGCATCCAGCCCGATCCCGGCCTCGACCAGGGTGGCCAGCGCCCGGTCCGCGCCCACCGCGTCGGGCACGCTGGCCACCGGGTAGGCCGCCAGTCGGCGCAGCCGATCCGCGCCCAGGGCCGCGGCGGCCAGCCAGAGCGCCAGCAGGGCGACGGGCACCACCGCGATGCCCGCGTAGAAGGTCACCGCGGCGGCGTGCAGCGGCAGGTCCCGGCCCCGCAGCGCCCGCGCCGTCGCCCGCAGCAGGCGCAGGGCGGCGGTCACCATGGGCTCACCATGCCCGTCGGCGCCGGGCACCACGCCCGCCGCGTGGGACTACGATCGGCGCCGTGACGCAGCGCGGAGCACCCCGGGTGGCGTACGAGACGCCGCGGCTGATCGTCCGGCCGTGGCGCGACCACCCGGACGACCTGGCCCGGATCCTGGACATCTACTCCCGCGCCGAGGTCTGCCGCTGGCTGGGCAACCCGGCGCCGCCGCCCGGGCGGGACGCGGCGCCGCCGACCGACAGACCAGCTGCCTCCGGCGTCCGGGAGCCCTCCTCCGGCCCGGCGTACCCGCTGACCGACCTGGCGCACGCCGCGCGGCGGCAGCGAGAGTGGGCGGAGCGCAACGCCGCGGCCCCGTACCCGTGCGGCATCTGGGCGGTCGAGCGGCGCGACACCGGCGTGGCGGTGGGGACGGTGTTGCTGAAGGTGCTGCCGCGCTCCGACGGGACCGTGGGCGAGGACATCGAGGTGGGCTGGCACCTGCACCCCGACTCGTGGGGCCACGGATACGCCACCGAGGCGGCCCGCGGGGCGCTGGACCGGGCGTTCGCCGCCGGGGTGCCGCAGGTGTTCGCCGTCCTCTTCCCCGACAACGCGGCCTCCGCCGCGGTCACCCGCCGGCTCGGCATGACCCCGCTGGGGCTCACCGACCGCTGGTACGGCGAGGAGCTGGCGTCGTTCGTGCTGCGCCGCCCGGCCTGACCGGCCGGTCGCGGGTCCCGGCGCCGCCGGCACCCGGCGGCGGCCGCGGTGGCCGGTGGGGTGCGCCCGCGGCCGCGGGGGCCGGTGTGGCGGCCTGGCGGCCTGGCGCGGCGGCCCCGCGGACGGCCCGGTGGCCCGCGGGCTCGGTGGCCCGCCGGCCGGGTGGCCCGGCGGACGGCGCTGGCGACCCGCGCGACACCCGGGCGGACAGCGCTGGCGACCTGCGCGACACCCGGGCGGACGGCGCCGCGCAGCGGTCCGCCAGAATGGTCGGCGTGACCACCCCCCGCGACATCGTCCTGCTCGGCTCGACGGGGTCCATCGGCACCCAGGCGGTCGACCTGGTGCGGCGCAACCCGGACCGGTTCCGGGTGGTCGGCGTCGGCGCCGGTGGCGGCGCGGTGGAGCGGCTCGCCGCGCAGGCGCTGGAGCTCGGCGTGGAGGTCGTCGGGGTCGCCCGGGCGTCGGCCGCGCAGGACCTGCAGCTCGCCTTCTACGCCGAGGCGACCCGCCGCGGCTACCCCAGCGGGCGGTTCCGGCTACCGAAGATCGTCGCGGGCCCGGACGCCATGGCGGAGCTGGCCAGCTGGCCGGCGGACGTCGTGCTCAACGCCGTCGTCGGCTCCCGGGGCCTGGTCCCGACGCTGGCCGCACTGCACGCCGGCCGCACCGTCGCCCTGGCCAACAAGGAGTCCCTGGTCGCCGGCGGCTCGCTGGTGCGGGCGGCGCTGACCCGCCCGGACCAGCTCGTGCCGGTGGACTCCGAGCACACCGCGCTGGCCCAGTGCCTGCGCGCCGGGGCCGCCGGCGAGGTCCGGCGCCTGGTGCTCACCGCCAGCGGCGGGCCGTTCCGCGGCCGGGGCCGCGCGGCGCTGACCGACGTCACGCCGGAGCAGGCGCTGGCCCACCCGACCTGGGACATGGGCCCGGTGATCACCATCAGCTCGGCCACGCTGGTCAACAAGGGGCTGGAGGTGATCGAGGCGCACGAGCTGTTCGGCGTGCCCTACGACCGGATCGAGGTGATGGTGCACCCGCAGTCGGTGCTGCACTCGATGGTCGAGTTCGCCGACGGCTCGACCGTCGCGCAGGCCAGCCCGCCCGACATGCGGTTGCCCATCGCGGTGGCGCTCGGCTGGCCCGACCGGGTGCCCGACGCGGCCCCCGGGCTGGACTGGACCGCCGCCCACCGCTGGGAGCTGAGCCCGCTGGACGACGAGGCGTTCCCGGCCGTCCGCCTGGCCCGACAGGCCGGTGCCGCCGGCCGCTGCCGCCCGGCCATCTACAACGCGGCCAACGAGGAGTGCGTGGACGCGTTCGTGGCGGGCCGCCTGCCGTTCCTGGGGATCGTGGACACGATCGAGCGGGTGCTCGCGGACGCCCCCGGTTACCCGGAACCGGGTACCGTCGATGAGGTGTTCGCCGCCGAGGCGTGGGCGCGGGCCCGGGCCCGGGAGATCATGGCCGGGAGCCTCAGGGCCGGCGGCCCCCCGGCCGATGGGGTCACGGCCCGGCCTGTCACCGGGGCGGCCGCGCCGCCCGGCGACCGCGAGTAGAGGAGTTCGATGGCGTACGTCTTGGGGGTCGCGCTCTTCGCCCTGGCGATCCTGGTCTCCGTCAGCCTGCACGAAGCCGGGCACATGGGCACGGCCAAGGCGTTCGGGATGAAGGTAACCCGGTTCTTCGTGGGCTTCGGGCCCACGCTGTGGTCGTTCCGGCGCGGCGACACGGAGTACGGGATCAAGGGCATCCCGCTCGGCGGGTTCGTGAAGATCGTCGGGATGACTCCGCAGGACGAGGACGTCAAGCCCGGCGACGAGGCGCGCGCCATGTGGCGCTACCCGGTCTGGAAGCGCACCGTCGTGATGTCCGCCGGCTCGGCCGTGCACTTCCTGCTGGCCCTCACCGCCGCCTGGATCGCCGCGATGACCATGGGGCTGCCCAACCAGGCGCTCGCCGAGCCGCAGCCGGCGTACGTCCGGGTGGTGGACTGCGTCATCGTGGCCCCGGAGGCGCGCGAGTGCCGGCCCGGCGACCCCGCCGCTCCGGCCAAGGCGGCGGGGCTGCGCGACTCCGACCGGATCGTGGCGATCAACGGCGTGGCGATCGGCACCTACGAGGACCTGCTGCGCGAGATGCGCAAGGTCCCGCCGGGCCGGGCCGACATCACGTACGAGCGGGCCGGCGCCCGCGCGACCGTCAGGGTGGACCTGGCCACGGTGGAGCGGCCGCCGCTGGAGCAGCCGGAGGGGCCGCCCACCAAGGTGGCGGCCCTGGGCGTGGCGCCGACCCTGCCGCCGGGCGTGCAGCCGTGGCTGACCTACGGGCCGGTGGAGGCGGTGCCGGCCACCTTCTCGTTCGCCGGCGACCTGGCCGTGCGCACCTTCGAGGCGATCAAGCGGTTCCCGGAGCGGGTGCCCGCGCTGTGGAACTCGATCTTCGGCGCCGAGCGGGATCCGGACACCCCGATCAGCGTGATCGGGGCGAGCCGGCTGGGCGGCGAGGCGGTGGAGCACAACGCCTGGGAGATCTTCGTCCTGCTGTTCATCTCGCTGAACTTCTTCGTCGGGGTGTTCAACCTGCTGCCGCTGCTGCCTCTGGACGGCGGGCACATCGCCGTCATCTGGTTCGAGAAGGCCCGGTCCTGGCTGTTCGCCCGGCTCGGCCGCGCCGACCCCGGCCGGGTGGACTACGCCAAGTTGATGCCCGTGACGTACGTGGTCATCCTGGTCTTCGGCGCGTTCACGCTGCTGACCGCCTCCGCCGACATCGTCAACCCGATCACCATCTTCGGTAGGTGAAGCCCCCCGTGACCGCTGTGAACCTCGGCATGCCGGCCGTCGCGCCGCCCCCGCTGGCCCCGCGCCGCCCGAGCCGCCAGATCATGGTGGGCCCCGTGCCGGTGGGCGGCGGGGCGCCGGTGTCGGTGCAGTCGATGACCACCACGCTGACCGCCGACGTCAACGCCACGCTGCAGCAGATCGCCGAGCTGACCGCCGCCGGATGCCAGATCGTCCGGGTGGCGGTGCCCTCTCAGGACGACGTGGAGGCGCTGCCGGCGATCGCCAGGAAGTCGCAGATCCCGGTGATCGCCGACATCCACTTCCAGCCGCGGTACGTGTTCGCCGCGATCGACGCCGGCTGCGCGGCGGTGCGGGTCAACCCCGGCAACATCCGCCAGTTCGACGACAAGGTCAAGGAGATCGCCCAGGCCGCCTCGGCCGCCGGGGTGCCGATCCGGATCGGGGTCAACGCCGGCTCGCTGGACAAGCGGCTGCTGGCCAAGTACGGGCGGCCCTGCGCCGAGGCGCTGGTCGAGTCGGCGCTGTGGGAGTGCTCGCTGTTCGAGGAGCACGGCTTCCGCGACATCAAGATCTCCGTCAAGCACAACGACCCGGTGGTGATGATCCGGGCGTACCGGCAGCTGGCGCAGCGGTGCGACTACCCGCTGCACCTCGGGGTGACCGAGGCCGGGCCGGCATTCCAGGGCACGATCAAGTCGTCGGTGGCGTTCGGCGCCCTGCTGGCCGAGGGCATCGGCGACACGATCCGGGTCTCGTTGTCCGCGCCGCCGGTCGAGGAGGTCAAGGTCGGCGCGGCCATCCTGGAGGCGCTGGGGCTGCGCGAGCGGGGCCTGGAGATCGTCTCCTGTCCGTCCTGCGGGCGGGCCCAGGTGGACGTCTACACCCTCGCCGAGCAGGTGACCGCCGCGCTGGAGGGCTTCCCGGTGCCGCTGCGGGTGGCCGTCATGGGCTGCGTGGTCAACGGCCCGGGGGAGGCCCGCGAGGCCGATCTCGGGGTGGCCTCGGGCAACGGCAAGGGCCAGATCTTCGTCAAGGGCCAGGTCATCAAGACGGTGCCCGAGTCGCTGATCGTGGAGACCCTGGTCGAGGAGGCGCTGCGGCTGGCCGAGCAGATGGGCGCGGAGCTGCCCGACGAGCTGCGCGAGCTGCTGCCGGGCCCGACGGTGACGGTGCACTGAGCCGGACGGCCGGCGCTGCCGCCGGGTTACGGACATGATCGGCGCGCGGTGGACGAATCTGGCACGCTAGTAGGCGTGCTGACGGTGCCGGTGCGGCAGCTGGGTGAGGGCGACCGCGGGTTGGTCGAGCGGTTCCTCGACCGCGATCCGTACGCGGCCGCCCAGGTCGCCGAGCGGGTGCGCGCGCACGGGCTGAGCTGGTGGCGCGCCGACGGGCGGGTCTTCGCCTACGGCGCCGCCCGGCAGCTGGAGGCGCTGTGCTGGGTGGGGGCCCACCTCACGCCGGTGCTCGCCGGGCCGCCGGCCGTGGCGGCGTTCGCGGAGCTGCTCGCCGGCGCCGGCCGCTCCTGCTCCTCCATGGTGGGGCCCGCCGACGCCGTGCTGGGGCTCTGGGACCGGCTGGCCCCGCACTGGGGCCCGGCCCGCGAGGTGCGGGCGTCCCAGCCGCTGATGGTGACCCGCTCGCCCGCGCCGGTGCCCGCCGACCCCGGCGTGCGCCTGGTGCGCCCCGACGAGGTGGCGCTGCTGCTGCCGGCCGCGGTCGCGATGTACCTGGAGGAGGTCGGCGTGTCGCCGCTGGCCGACGACGGCGGCCGGGGGTACCGGGCCCGGGTCACCGAGCTGGTGCGGGCGCGGCGGGCCTACGCCCGGATCGTCGACGGGGAGGTCGTGTTCAAGGCCGAGCTGGCCGTGGTCACCCCGCACACCGCCCAGGTGCAGGGCGTCTGGGTGGCGCCCCGGTGGCGTGGCCGCCGGCTGGCCGCCGCGGCGATGGCCGCCGTCGTCAACGACGCGCTGCGTCGGGTGGCCCCCTCGGTCAGCCTGTACGTGAACCACTACAACGAGCCGGCCCGTCGGGTGTACGAGCGGTGCGGCTTCGTCACCGTCGGCGAGTTCGCCACGGTGCTGTTCTAATCGGGGCGCGCCGGCCGCGGGCCAGTCGGGCGCCGGCCGCGGGCCCAGTCGGGGCGCGCGGGGCGCGCGGTGCCCGCGGTGCGAGCGGGGCCCGCGGTGCCCGCGGGGCGTCGCAGCGCGTCGACGGGCGCCGGCCGGTCCACCGCTGCGGCCGCTCAGGTCACGACCTGCCAGAGGGTCCAGCCGGCGAGCGCCGCGATCGCCACGCCGGCCACCGCCTGCAGCACCAACGCGGGGCCCAGGTGGGACCACAGCGTCGGCGGGTGCGGTGTGATCACCTGACCGGTGGTCAGGTTCGCCAGCCGCTCGACCCGCGGGGGCAGTTTCGGGTCGCCCTGCCGGCGCAGCCGCAGACGCACCAGGTCCCCCCGTTCGAGCGCCTGCGGTGAGAGGTAGCCGTGCAGCTCCACCTCGCGCAGCATGCCCGCGGCGTCGCGCAGCCGCAGCGGCGACACCAGGAACTCGGGCCCCTTGCGCAGCCCCTTGAAGCTGGGCGCCGCGGCGACCTTGCGACCGGGTCGCAGCAGGCCGCGCAGCGCGCCGCCGACCAGGCGGGCCAGCGCCGCGGCGACCAGCACCGCGACCAGCACGGGCTGCCCCACCCGTACCTCCCGCGGGTAACCGGGCAGGACCTCGGTGATGCGGCCGGTCACGACGCGCGCTACCGGATGCGTCGCCGGCTCGACGAACAGCTCCGGGTCCTCCGGGTGGGTGCTGAGAGCCATTGGATCACCCCACAGGTCGCTGGCCTCCAGCGTACGAACCGGGCCAGGTAACCCCTAGTGAGTGAATAAGTACGATGGGTGGTAATGCTCCACCAGATGGCGTGACGCGAGGGTGCGGCGCTCCCAGGCGGGGTGGTCCGGCGCGGTGCTCCCCGGGCGGGGGCGGTCAGGCGCGGCGCTCCCCGACCGGGGGCGGTCAGCTGGGGCGCAGCCAGGGCTGGTCGGACAGGCCCGCCAGGTCCAGCACGCGGTGCACCTGGGTGGACGGCAGGACCGTCAACCCCTGCGGGAACCGGTCCACGATACGGATGAGGGCGTTGATCGCGGCGGAGTCGAAGAAGGAGACCTGGCGCAGGTCCAGCGTCAGTCGAGCGACCTGCTGCCGGGTGGCCGTGGCGAACATCGTGTCCGCCGTCGCCAGGTCCACCTCGCCGGTCACCCGCACGACCGCCTGGTCGTCGCGGACGTCGGCGGTGGCGGAGAATACGGAGCCGCTGTCGGCGAGATCCACGGGGCAAACCATTGCACAGGGACAACGGACGCGGCAACCGCGCGCCCGGACGGTCACCGATCGCCGGCCGGCCCGGCGTTAGGCTGAAGCGATGAACGTCCGCGCGCCGCTCACCCCGGGCTCCCGCTCACCGTGGCGACAGGTGCCACCCCACATCCCCCGGCCCGAGTACGTGGGCCGCCCGCGCCCGCGGCCCTGGCGCGGGTCGCACGTGCAGACGCCGGAGACCATCGAACGGATGCGGGTCGCCGGCCGCCTCGCCGCCCAGGCCACCCAGCTCGCCGGCGAGCACTGCAAGCCCGGCGTGACCACCGACGAGATCGACCGGGTGGTGCACGAGTTCCTCTGCGACCACGGCGCCTACCCGTCGACCCTCGGCTACAAGGGCTTCCCGAAGTCCTGCTGCACGTCGCTCAACGAGGTGATCTGCCACGGCATCCCGGACAGCACCGTGATCGAGGACGGCGACATCATCAACGTCGACGTCACGGCGTACATCGGGGGCGTGCACGGGGACACCGACGCGACCTTCTGCGTGGGGGAGGTCGGCGAGGAGGCCCGGCTGCTGGTGGAGCGGACCCACGAGGCGATGATGCGCGGCATCCGCGCGGTCGCGCCCGGGCGCCCGCTGAACGCGGTGGGGCGGGTCATCGAGGCGTACGCCCGCCGCTTCGGCTACGGGGTGGTCCGCGACTTCACGGGCCACGGCATCGGGGAGGCGTTCCACAGCGGGCTCTACGTGCCGCACTACGACCAGCCCGAGCTCGGCGTGGTCATGGAGCCGGGGATGACCTTCACGATCGAGCCCATGATCACACTGGGCACGCACGAGTACGACATCTGGCCCGACGGCTGGACCGTGGTGACCAAGGACCGGCGGTGGACCGCGCAGTTCGAGCACACGGTGCTGGTAGCCGAGGACGGGCACGAGATCCTCACGCTGCCGTGACCGCCGGGCACCCCGGCGCCGGGTCCGACGAGCGGCCCGCCGCGCTGAACCCGGACCACCACGCCGACGTCACGGGCGGCTGGCTGCGCGCCGCCACGTTCGGCGCCATGGACGGCCTGGTCACCAACATCGCTCTGATCGCCGGGGTCGGCGGCGGCGGGGTTCCGCCGGACACCATCGTGCTGACCGGCCTGGCCGGGCTGGTGGCCGGTGCCATCTCGATGGGGTTGGGCGAGTTCACCAGCGTGCGCGCGCAGAACGAGCAGGTCGCCGCCGAGGTGGCCAAGGAGCGGCGGGAACTGGAGCGGTTCCCCGACGCCGAGGCGGCCGAGCTGGCGGACAAGTGGATCGCCCGCGGCCTGCCGCCGGAGCTGGCCCGGCAGGTCGCCGACGCCCTCCGGGACAACCCCGCCGAGGCGCTGCGCGTGCACGCGCAGGAGGAGCTGGGCGTGGACCCGGAGGAGCAGCCCAGCCCGTGGACGGCGGCGTTCTCCTCGTTCGTGTGCTTCGCGGTCGGCGCGCTGGTGCCGCTGCTGCCCTACCTGCTGGGCGGCGAGACGCTGGGGCCGGCGTTGGCCGCCGGCGGGGTGGGCCTGTTCGTCGCCGGCGTGCTGGTCTCCCGCTTCACGCGCCGGCCGTGGTGGCTGGTGGGGACCCGCCAGCTGCTGCTCGGGGCCGCCGCCGCGGCGGCGACCTACGCGGTGGGCGCGCTCATCGGGGTGTCCGGCGGCGTCGGCTGACGACCGGGGCGGTGCCGGCTGGGCGCGGTCAGCCGGGAGCGCCGGGGAACGGCGTGGTGCCCGGCCGCCGGCCCGCCGCGCGCCGCCACCGCGCGGCGCGCAGCGCGCAGTCGGTCAGCGAATCCAGCGCTCGGCGCCGGTCGGCGCCCGCGGTCTCGGGCAGGGCGGCCCGCCACAGGGCGGCGGTGCGCTCCTCGACGTGCACCGCCAGGCGCAGCGCCGCGGCCCGGTCGGTGACCGGGAACGGCAGGGCGTACGCCGGCTCGGCCGGGGCGGGGGTCTCGCCGGCCGCGCTCAGCGCCACCAGCACGGCGTCGCGCCTGGCGCGGTGCGCCTCCTCGGCCGCCCGGGCGGCCGAGGCCAGCCCGCCGCCGAGCCGGGGGCCGATCACCCCGTACGCGAACACGGCCGCGTGCTCGCCGGCGAGCGCGGCGGCGACGGCCGGGCTCACCGCAGGGCCTCCCCGTGGGTGGCCCGGGCGGCGGCGATCGAGCCCAGCAGCGCGGCCCGCTCCGGCGGTGCGGCCAGGCAGGCGGCCGCCGCGGACCCGTGTCCGGCCCGCTCGGCGGTGCGCAGGGCGGCCAGCGCCCCGGCCGGATCCGCGGGCACGGCCGGCGTGCCACCGGGGGAGGGGGCGGCGGGCGAGGCGTCGGCGCCGGGCTCACCCGGGTGCAGCAGCGCGGCCAGCGC
>DATMJT010000339.1:0-12359 GCA_035553735.1 Pilimelia sp. | reverse complement strand
GCGACCGGGTCGTCGGCTCGCCGGGTTACCTGGCCTCGCTGGAGTACGTCGAGCGGCGGCTGCGTGCCGCCGGATTCGCGGTGACCCGGCAGCCGTGCGCCCCGGCGTGCGCCGCGGGCGCCGTCAACCTCCTCGCGGACTGGCGACACGGCGGCGGCCACCCCGAGGAGGTGGTCATGTTCGGTGCCCACCTGGACTCCGCGCCGGACAGTCCGGGGGTCAACGACAACGGCTCGGGGTCGGCGGTGCTGTTGGAGGTGGCGCTGACCGTGGCCGCCGCCCGGCCCGCCACCTGGCGGGGGCTGCGGTTCGCCTGGTGGGGCGACGGCGCGCGGGGGCCGGCCGGCTCCGCGTTCTACGTCGGCAGCCTGACCCCGGCACAGCGGGCCGCTGTCCGGGTCTACTACAACGTGGACGCGGTGGGCTCGGCCAACGCCGGCTACTTCGTCAGCAACCTGGAGTCCGCGCAGGCCCGCTTCCTGCGCTCCTGGTACCGCTTCAACGCCAACTACGCGGCGCCGGAGGAGAACCCGGAGCGCGAGCGCTCCGACGAGACGCCCTTCGAGCGCGCGGGCATCGCCACGACCGGCCTGACGGCCGGCGGGACGGGGCTCAAGACGCCGGCCCAGGCGCGCCGGTGGGGCGGTTCTCCCGACACGCCGTACGACCCGTGCCGCCCGGCCCGGTGCGACGACGTCGCCCACCTGCTCGACCCGGCACTGGACCGGGCGTCGGACGCGATCGCCGACGCCGCCTGGCGCGAGGCGGTGGTGTTCAACCCGCCGCTGCCCAACCAGCCGGACTACCTGATGCAGCTGAACCCGGGCGCCGGGACGGTAGCGGCTGGTGGGGCGGTGACCACGGGGGTGCGGGCCCGGCGGGTCTCCATCGGCCACCAGTTGGTGACCCTGTCGATCGCGTACCTGCCGCCGGGCGTCACCGCCACCTTCGACCGGCACACGCTCGACGACCGGCAGACCGCGACCCTGCGACTCGCCGCGGATCCCGGCACGCCCGCCGGCACCTATCACCTGGCGGTCGTCGGCACGGGCGCGCAGTACGGCGTGCAGCTGGCCGTCTACACCCTCACGGTGCTGGCCCAGCCGCCGCCGGCCAGCAGCTTCACCGTCGCGCTGGAGCCCGCCGCCGCGACGGTCCCCGCCGGGAACGGGGCCGATCCGATCACCGTGCGCACCGCCATCGCCTCGGGCGTGTCGCAGGCGGTGAGCTTCTCGGCGATCGGCGTGCCCGCCGGCGTGACCGTGCGCTTCCACCCGCCGTCGGTCTCCACGGGCGGCCAGGTCGTGATGGTGGTCGACACCTCGGTGGACACGCGGCCGGGCACCTACCCCATCACGGTGGTGGGTGACGGGGAGCGCTCGGATGCGACGGCTACCTACACCCTGACGGTCACCGCCCGGCCCGACGGTCCGTGCACCGGCCTCAGCTCCTGGCGCGCGGGGGCGTCGTACGTGCCCGGGGACCTGGTGATCCACGGCGGGGCGCGGTGGGAGTCCACCTGGTACTCCACGGGGGCGGAGCCCGGCGCGCCGATCTCCTGGAACCTGTGGGCGAACCGGGGCGGCTGCTGAGCCGCCCGGCACCGCCGGCCGGGCGCCGCACGCCGGCGGTGGCACCGGCGTCGGTCGCGCGGGCGACCCGGGGCCATGGCCCGACCCGGCCGTCGGCGGTGTCCGCATCGGCTAGGGTCGACCGGGTGATCACTCTGGCGAACGGGCGGGTCGTGACCGCCCGGTCGCTCCTGACGCCCGGCTGGGTGACGGTCGACCGGGGCCTGATCGCCGACGTGGGCTCCGGGGAGCCGGCCGCGACCCGGCGGCGCGCGGCCGGCGTCGTGGTCGACCTCGCCGGCGCCCACCTGCTGCCCGGCTTCGTCGACCTGCACATGCACGGCGGTGGGGGAGCGCAGGTCACCACGGACGACCCGGAGGAGATCCGGGCGGCGGTGGCGTTCCACCGCCGGCACGGCACCACGCGCACGCTGGCCAGCCTGGTGACCGACCGGCTGGACCGGATGGTCGCCGCGGCGGCGGCCGTCGCCGCCCTGATCCGGGCGGGGGAGTCGCGGATCGCCGGCATCCACCTCGAGGGACCCTTCCTCAACCCGGCGCGGCGCGGCTCCCACCACGCCGAGTACCTGCTGGCGCCGGACCCGGCCGCGTTGGCCCGGCTGCTGGACGCGGGCGCCGGATCGGTGCGCGTGGTCACCCTGGCCCCCGAGCTGCCGGGCGGCGCAGCGCTGCTGGCCGACGTCGTGCGCGCCGGCGCGATCGCCGCGGTGGGCCACACGGAGGCGACGTACGCCCAGGCCCGCGACGCCTTCGCCGGAGGTGCCCGGCTGGCGACCCACCTGTTCAACGCGATGCGCGCCTTCCACCACCGCGATCCCGGACCGGCCGGCGCGGCGCTGGCGGACGAGCGGGTCACCTGCGAGCTGATCAACGACGGTGTGCACGTGCACGACCAGGTCGTCCGGCTCGCCGTGGCCGCCGCCGGGGCGGACCGGATCGCCTTCGTCACGGACGCCACCCCGGCGGCGGGGATGGCCTCGGGCGAGTACCGGCTCGGACCGGTGCCGATCACGGCTCGGGGTGACACGGTGACGCTTGCCGACGGCACGCTGGCCGGCAGCACGCTCACCATGGACGCGACCGTGCGGCACGCGGTGCGGCGCGTGGGCCTGCCCCTGGTGGCGGTCGCGGCCGCGGCGGCCACCACGCCGGCCAGGCTGCTCGGCCTCGGCGAGCGCACCGGCAGCATCGCCCCCGGAAAGGAGGCCGACCTGGTGGTGCTGGACGAGGAGCTGCGGCTCCGGGCGGTGATCGCCGGCGGCGCGCTCGTCCACGGGGCGCTGCCCGGCTACGACGACCGGCCGGCGGCGCCGCCCGCGGCCTAGCGGCACCGGTATGCGGCACGGCACCGTGGCGACGAGGAGGCCCCCGTCGGCAAACGGGGCCTCGGGCCCGAAACCCCGCGCCTGGACCGCAGAGGGCGCCTCGGGAGCTGACGGCTGAACTTCTCGTTCATCGTCCGTCCGACCGGCGCGGACGACGTCGGCAACTTCGCCCGGTACCGCACGCACCACGTCGAGCGGGCCTGGCAGGACGGGCTGCAGATCACCGACGAGGAGTGGCAGCGGTACCACCTGCACCCCGGTGCCAGCCGCGGTGGGGGCCCGCGGGGCGCCCGGGGGCGGCGCCGTACCCCGATGTGATTGTTCCCACGAAGCGGCCCGGTGGCGCGCAGCCCAGCGGCAAACGCGGCGCGGGATGTCGGCGCGCTGGGTTAATCTGCGGCGCCGGCGTCGCCCGGCGTCCCGGTCCGACCAGGGGGGAACACTTGATCAACAAACCTGCGCCGCCGTCCGGCAGGATCGACGCCGCCGTCCTCAAGATCGCTGGCGTGGTGGTGCTCGGCGCGATCATGTCGATTCTCGACGTGACGGTGGTCAGTGTCGCGCTGCCGACCTTCCAGAGCGACTTCGGCGCCTCGTACGCCCGGGTGGCCTGGACCATGACGGGCTACACGCTGGCCCTGGCGACCGTGATCCCGCTGACCGGGTGGGCCGCCGACCGGTTCGGCACCAAGCGGCTCTACATGGTGGCGCTGGCCCTGTTCATCATGGGCTCCGGGCTGTGCGCCACCGCCGACTCGATCGGGCAGCTGATCACCTACCGGGTGCTGCAGGGACTGGGCGGCGGCATGCTGATGCCGCTCGGGATGACCATCATGACGCGGGCGGCGGGCCCGGACCGCATCGGCCGGCTGATGGCGATCCTCGGCATCCCGATGCTGCTCGGGCCGATCGGCGGGCCGATCCTCGGCGGATGGCTCATCGACATCGCCAGCTGGCACTGGATCTTCCTGATCAACGTGCCGATCGGTGCCGTGGCGCTGGTCTACGCCGCCTTCGCGCTGCCCAAGGACAGCCCGGAGCCGTCGGAGTCGTTCGACTTCCTCGGCATGCTGATGCTCTCCCCGGGCCTGGCGCTGTTCCTGTACGGCGTCTCCACCCTGCCCGAGGCCGGTACGATGTCCGACCCCGAGGTGTGGGGCCCCATGCTGGCCGGGGCGGCGCTGGTCGTCGGCTTCGTGCTCTACTCGTTCAAGCCCCGGCACCCACTGCTGGACCTGCGGCTGTTCCGGCACCGCAACCTCACTGTGTCGGCGCTGTCGATGTTCGTGTTCATCGTCGCCTTCATGGGCGCGGGGCTGTTGTTCCCCAGCTACTTCCTCCAGGTGCGCGGGGAGTCCACGCTGGCCGCCGGGCTGCTCATGGCGCCGCAGGGCATCGGTGCCATGATCACGATGCCGATCGCCGGCACGCTGGCCGACCGGATTCCGGTGGGCCGCACGGTGCCGTTCGCGATGGCGTTGATCGCGGCCGGGTTCTTCAGCTTCACCCAGGTCGACGCGGCCACGCCGTACTGGCTGCTGTGCGGGTCGCTGTTCGTGATGGGCCTGGGCATGGGTGGGACCATGATGCCGATCATGACGTCGGCGCTGCGGACGCTGACCAACCACGACGTGGCCCGCGGCTCCACGCTGCTCAACATCCTGCAGCAGATCGGCGGCTCGGTCGGCGCCGCGGTGATGTCGGTGATCCTGACCAACGAGCTCAACGAATCCCGCCCGATCCCCGGTGCGGTGGACCCGGAGACCGGCCGACCGGTGACCGAGGCGGGACTGGCCATCGCGCTGCAGCAGCAGCCGGAGCTCGCGCAGCGGTACCCGGTCGAGCCGTCACTGGTCCAGCGCGGCCTGGAGTTCGCCGCGGACTCCTTCGGCACCACGTTCTGGGTGGGCTTCTTCGTCGTGCTGGCGACCTTCGTGCCCATCGCCTTCCTGCCCCGCCGTCGCGAGGAGTCGCACCTGCTCGACGACGAGCCGGAGGTGGCCGGCTCGGCGCCGCCCGTGGTCATCCACTGAGGCGCGGCCATCCGCTGAGGCGCGGCAGGGCGCCGAGGCATGACCGGCCGCATCGGACCGAGTCCGTCCACCGAGGACTGATCCGCCGACGGGTCGACCCGGTGCACCACCGGGTCGACCCGTCGACGTTTCCAGCCCGTGCCGCGGTCAGCTCAGACCGTAGGCGCGCAGGGTGGTGTGGGTGAGGGTGCTGCCGGTGCCGTCGGTGGCGGTGAAGCGCAGGCCGACATAGCCGTTGTGACCGGTGCGCGGGTGGTTGACCGTCGCCCGCCAGCGGCCCGCCGCGGTCGGGGTCACGCCGACCGCGGTCCAGCTGGCGCCGTCGTTGTAGGTGACCTGGGCCGTGAGGCCGCTGACCGATGCCCCGCTCGGCTCGGCGGTGATGTCCAGCGGGAAGGCGCTGCCGCCCGGGGCCCGGCCGGTCAGGTCGAAGGCGCCGGTGGCCCGGATGTGCGGGAGCTGGCGGAGCTGGTCGAGCGGGTCGCCGGTCCCGCTGGACCGGAAGCTCCAGCGGGCGGTGGTGCGGGTGGCGTAACGGGAGGCCGTCGGCGTGCGGGAGACGGTCAGCTCCAGGCGGAAGTCCGCCGCGGTGGCGGGCACGGCGAACTCGCCATACAGGGGCTGGGTGCTCTGCCCGACGAGGCTGTTGTTGCGAAAGAGGCGGATGGTGCTGCTCGCGCCCTCGGTGCCGGGCAGCGCGTCCCGGCCCGGCTGCCCGGTCTGGGCCGGGTTGGCGAAGACCACGAGGCTGCCGGCTCCGTGCCCCACCTGCACGCTGGGGCCGAACGCCGGGGCGTTCCACGACTCGGTGGTGGCGGCGCCCGGCGTGAAGGCCCGGAAGGCGGTCTGCTCCTCGTAGAGCGCGTGCGTGCCCACCGGGGTGAACAGGTTGCCGCGCCAGCGTACGCCGGTGGCCGTGAAGTACTCGGTCGCGGTGCCGGGCACGGCGACGGGACGCTCCAACCCGAACACGCCGGTGAACGGCACGGTGTCGAAGGCGATCAGCTCGTTGCGGTTGCCGGGTCCGGAGGGCGGCACGCCCTGGGACAGGTACCGGGCGTGCACGGTGGCCAGGCCGCCCGCGGCGACCGCGAAGGTCAGCGTGCGGGGTATCCCGCCGAGGGTCGGGAAGCCGAGATAGTAGGCGCGCGACCCGGCGGCGGCGGGCGGCTCGGCGTGGGCGGCCATGTAGAGGAATGCGTAGTCGCGCGTGGCGGTCGTGCGGCTGGGCAGGGCGTGCAGGGTGGTGTCGGCGTCGCCGTTGGCGTAGGAGGTCAGGACCTGTCCGGCGACGCGTTGCACGACGGCGGCGCGGTCGGTGACCCTGGCGGCCGTGGGCACCGGGACCTCGGCGCGCACGGGCTGCGCGGTGCGGGCGTCGATCGTCACCGACAGGTCGCCGGTGACGCGCAGCGTGGGCTCGGCGTACAGGGTGATGTCGGTGGGGTTGAACGGGTCGGGGCCGGTCAGCACCGCGGCGGTCAGGGTGTAGTCGCCCGGCGCCACGGTGGCGGTCAGCGCGGTTCCGGTCCAGGCCAGCGGCGCGGCCACCCCGCTGGAGAGCTCGATCAGCTCGGCCTCCGGCGCGGTCGCGGCGCCGTCGCGGTCGACCCCGCGGATCGTCACCGTGTGCCGCCCGGCCGACCCGGCGCGGGGCTCGGCGGCGACTCCCCGGGCCAGGTGGTACGGCCTGTCCAGGGCGCCCGCCGACCGCGTGGCGAGGTGGCGGCCGTTCGGGTCGGCCGTCACGGTGCCCGGGCGCGGCGGGGCGCCGCCGGTCGCCCCCGCCGCGCGGGCCGCGGCCCCGCCCGCGGGGCTCAGGAGGCTGGCGCCGGCCACCGTGGCCGCGACCAGCACGCCGCCGAGCCGTACGCGACGGTTTCTCCACATCGCGGGGCGGTGTTGGCGCATGGTGGCGTGGTTCTTGCGCATCGCAGTGTTCCCCCGAATCTGCCCACCGGCGTCCTACCGGTCTCCCCCTTGACGCGACCGGGCCGGTGCTGGGCTCTGTCTGCATCGAGCATGCGCCGCCGACGGGCCCGTCGCCTAGTGTCCCAAAGCCCTGTGAGGATAGTCGCATCGCGACAGTGCACAATGGATTTAACTGCCTCGATGGCCGACCTGGCCGCGCGCGCCGGGAGGGCGACACGGTCCGTGGGCGACACCGTCCGTACGGTGGATGGCTGACCCCCCGGTCGGCGGGCGCCGCCCACCGGGGGCAGGGCCGAGGAGGAGGACACCAGGTACGGCCGGACGTCCCTGCCGATAACATCGCCTTGTCGGCGACTGATCGTTTCTCCGGGTCCGGCGGTCGGGTCCGCTGGTCGGGTCCGGCGGCTCGCCTGGCCCGCGCCCGGGGTGGTCAGCCTCCCCGCCGCCGCCCGCGCCGCCGGCCGGCGGCGCGGGCGGCGGGCCGGAGAGGAGCACGAATGGCCGCAGGCGAGGTCCCCGTCACCGTGGTGGTGATGACCCGTGACCGCCGGGAGAACGTGTTGGCCACGCTGACCCGGCTGACCCAGCTGCCCGAGCGCCCGGCGATCATCGTGGTGGACAACGGCAGCTCGGACGGCACGGTGCCGGCGGTGCACCGGTCCTTCCCGGGGGTGCGGGTGATCTCGCTGCGACAGAACCAGGGCGCACCGGCCCGGACGCTGGGGGCCCGTGCCGCCACCACCCCGTACGTCGCGTTCGCCGACGACGACTCGTGGTGGGCGCCCGGGGCGCTGCGCCGGGCCGCCGCGATCTTCGACTCCTGCCCGCGGCTGGGCCTGCTCGCCGCCCAGATCCTGGTCGGTCCGGAGCAGCGGCCGGACCCGACGTGCGCGCTGATGGCGGACAGCCCGCTGCCCCGCGAGCCGGACGCGCCGGGCCCGTCCGTGCTGGGCTTCGTCGCCTGCGGAGCGGTCGTGCGCCGGGAGGCGTTCCTGGCGGTGGGCGGGTTCAGCCCGTTGATCTTCTTCTTCGGCGAGGAGCAGCTGCTCGCCCAGGATCTCATGGCGGCCGGCTGGCAGCTGGCGTACGTGCCCGAGGTGGTAGCCCACCACGATCCTGGCAGCGCCGTCGGCGACCGGACCGGCCGGGACCGCCTGGCGGTCCGCAACGCCGTCCTGACGCTGCTGCTGCGGCGGCCGGTGCCGGTGGCGGTCGTGCAGACGCTGCGCCTGCTCGCCGGCCGCCGGAGCCTCGCGGCGGCGGCGGGGTTGCTCGACGCGCTGCGCCGCAGCCCACAGGCGCTGCGGCAGCGGGTGCGGCTGCCACCGCAGGTCGAGTACCAGGCGCGGCTCCTGGAGGCGGCTCGCCGTTGACCCGCCGTGGCGCGGGATCCTCGCCGGTCGCCGGTCGCCGGTCGCCGGTCGCCGGTCGCCGGTCGCCGGTCGCCGGTCGCGCGTCGGGCGTCGGGCGCGTCCGCCGGTCGGGTGACTCGGCGTCGCGCCACCCGGCCGCCGGCGCGCCGGGTCTCCCGAAGCGTTAGGGTGTCGCGGGCACGACTGGGGAGGTGGCCGGTGGCGCGGCTGGCGTTGACCGCCGAGGAGGCCGCGATCTGTGATGCGGTCGGCGTCCGGACCTTTGTGGCGGCCCGTGCGGAGCTGCAGCGCGGCGGTTTGGCGGAGGTCGGCTGGTCGCCGGAGACCGGCCGGGTGCACGGGTCCGTCGCCGGGGCGGCGGTGACCGCGGCCGTAGTCGCGGACGCCGACGGTGTCCCCGTCGCGGTGGAGGGCTCCTGCGGTTGCCCCCAAAGCACCTCCTGCGCCCACCCGGTCGCGTTGGTGCTCGCCGTCACGGCCATCGCCGGGCGGGTGCCCCGCCCCCGGCCGGCGCCGCGGGTGCCCGCGTGGGAATCGGCGCTGGCCGCCCTGGCCGACACCGCGGCGGACGGCGTCGCGGCGGACGGGGCCGCCGCGACGCCGGTCCACGCCGGGGTAGGGCTGCAGTTCGAGCTGGTCGAGCCGGACCCTCGGCGCGGCGCCCCGGCCGGGTACCGGGTCGCACTGCGCCCGGTCGTGCCGGGGCGCTCGGGCGCCTGGGTCCGCTCCGGCGTCTCCTGGTCCACCCTGGGCTACGCCCGCTACGGCCACCCGCGCGGGCCGGAGCGGCACTGGCAGCTGCTCCACGAGATCCTCGCGCTCGCCCAGGTCGGGCAGGCCCGCCACTACTACCACACCGCGCAGGCGCTGTACCTGGACTCGTTCCCGAGCCGGCGGATCTGGGACCTGCTGGCCGAGGCCCACGAGGCCGGGCTTCCGCTGGTCCAGGCCGGCAAGTGGGCAGGCCCGGTGGTGCCCGCCCCGGCCGCGGTGCGCCCGTCGCTGCGGGCCGAGCGCGACGGTGCCGACCTCGTGCTGGTACCCGGCCTGTCGGCGGGCGGGGCGGTCATCGCGGGGGAGTGCTGCACGCTGGTCGGCGACCCGGCGCACGGCGTCGCGTGGTGGGCGGTGCGTGGCGAGCCGGCGCCACCGCCCAGGGACCGGGTGCTGTGGCTGGCGGCGCTGCACCGGCCCCTGGGCCCCGACCTGGTCGGGATGCTCGCGGGGCAGCCGGTCCGCATTCCGTCCGTGGATGTGGAGCGGTTCCTCGCCCGCTACTACCCGCGCTTGGCGCGACGGGTGGAGATCGTCCCGGCCGACGACTCGGTGCGGCTGCCCGATCTGGGCGCGGCGACCCTCACGCTCGCGGTGACCCGCGGCGAGGGGCACCGGGCCGCGCTGGCCTGGGGGTGGGAGCTGGTGGCCGGTGATCCGCCGGTGCGCGAGCCGCTGTGGACGGCGCCGCTGGCCGATCTCGACGAGCAGCGCCAGGCCCGCCTGCGCGCGGCGACGGAGGTGGTCGGCGGCGCGCTGCCGCACCTGGTGGCGGAGACCCCGACCGGTCCCCGGCTGGCCGCCGAGGCGACCGTGGCCGGGGACGACCTGATCCGACTGCTGACCGAGGTGCTGCCGCGGCTGGCCGCCCTGGACGGGGTCGCGGTGCGCGACGAGGCCGGGCCGGCGTACCGGGAGGCCGCCGAGGTGCCGGCCATCTCGTTCGTGGGGGCCGACCGGTCCGACGCAGCGACCGACTGGTTCGACCTGTCGGTGCGGGTGGCGGTCGGCGCTGAGGAGGTGCCGTTCGACGAGCTGTTCGTCGCCCTGGCCGAGGACCGCGGCTACCTCATCCTGCCCAGCGGCACCTACCTGAGCCTGGACCGCCCGGAGCTGCGCCGGCTGCGCGACCTGATCGCCGAGTCCCGCGCCCTGCAGGACGCGCCGGCCGGCGTGCTGCGGGTCGGGCGCTGCCAGCTGAGCCTGTGGCAGGACATCGCCGAGGTGGGCGAGGTGGCGGGCGAGGCCGCGGACTGGCAACGCGCGGTGCGCGCGTTGACCGGGTCCGGCGCGGCGCCGGACCAGCCGGTCCCGGCCGGCTTGCGGGCCACCCTGCGGCCGTACCAGGTGGAGGGGTTCCGGTGGCTGGCGGTGCGGTACGCCCACGGGCTCGGCGGGGTGCTGGCCGACGACATGGGGCTGGGCAAGACCCTGCAGGTCCTGGCGCTGATCTGCCACGCCCGCGAGGTCGGCGCCGCCGCGGCGCCGTTCCTTGTCGTGGCCCCGGCCAGCGTGGTGCACAACTGGGCCGCCGAGGCCGCCAGATTCGCGCCGGAGCTGGTCGTCACGGCGGTCACCCAGACCGAGGCCCGGCGCGGCGTCGCGCTCCCCGACGCCGTCAAGGGCGCCGACGTGGTGCTCACCTCGTACACCCTGTTCCGGCTGGAGCACGACGACTACCTCGCGCTCGACTGGGCCGGGCTGGTGCTCGACGAGGCGCAGTTCGTGAAGAACCCGCACGCCCAGGGTTACCGCTGCGCCAAGCGGCTGCGCGCGCCGGTCAAGGTGGCGATCACCGGTACGCCGATGGAGAACAACCTGCTGGAGCTGTGGGCGCTGCTGTCCATCACCGCGCCCGGCCTGTTCCCGCGGGTGGACCGGTTCACCGAGCACTACCGCACACCGATCGAGCGGGGCAGGGACGCCGACCGGCTGGCCCAGCTGCGGCGGCGGATCCGCCCGCTGATGCTGCGCCGCCGCAAGGCCGACGTGGCGCTGGACCTGCCGGACAAGCAGGAACAGGTCGTCGAGCTGGAGCTCAACCCGCGGCACCGGCGGGTCTACCAGCGATACCTGCAGCGGGAGCGGCAGAAGGTGCTCGGGCTGCTGGGCGACCTGGAGCAGAACCGGTTCGAGATCTTCCGGTCGCTCACCCTACTGCGCCAGGCCAGCCTGGACGTCGCCCTGGTGGACCCGGCGCAGCGGGCCGTGCCGTCCACCAAGCTGGACGTCCTGGTCGACCAGGTCACCAGCCTGGTCGCCGAGGGCCACCGGAGCCTGGTGTTCAGCCAGTTCACCAGGTTCCTGGACGCCGCCCGACAGCGCCTGTCGGAGGCCGGAGTCGCGTGCTGCTACCTCGACGGGTCCACCCGGGACCGGGCGGCGGTGCTGGCGGAGTTCAAGAGCGGCGCCGCGCCGGTCTTCCTGATCAGCCTCAAGGCCGGCGGCTTCGGCCTCAACCTGACCGAGGCCGACTACTGCATCCTGCTCGACCCGTGGTGGAACCCGGCGACCGAGGCGCAGGCGGTCGACCGGGTGCACCGGATCGGGCAGACGCGCCGGGTGATGGTGTACCGGCTGGTGGCCAGGGACACCATCGAGGAGAAGGTCATGGCGCTCAAGGCGCGCAAGGCCGAGCTGTTCCGCGGCGTGCTGGACGGCGGCGACTTCAGCTCCGCCCGGCTGACCGCCGCGGACATCCGGGAGCTGCTCGAGTAGCCGGACCGCCGCGCCGGAGGCTCAGAACAGCTCGATGTCCGGCAGCGCCGTGGTCGCGGCGCCGCCGCCGGTCGCGGCGGCGTGACTGCGCCGCTGCCGGTCCATGACGTGCAGGTGGCGCAGGTCGTCGACGTCCCGCACGCCCGCCAGCACCTCCGCCGCCTGGACCCGGCCCTCGGCGAGCCCCCGCGCGTCCTGCAGCTGCTGCCCCAGCTCGTCCAGCGCGTGCCGGACGTGCTCCACCACCTGGCGGGTGATGTCCTGGAACTGGATCTCGCCCACGGCGCCGGTGGTGCTCTCGCTCAGTGCCGCGGAGGTCGCGGCGACCTGGTCCACGGCGCGGGTCGTGTCCGCCAGGACCTCACCCACGAGGTCCGCCATCGCCCGCTGGGCCTCGGCGACCGTGCCCAGCCGGTGGGCCATCGCGGTCTCCGCGCCCGCGGTCAGGTGGGCCAGGTCGACGCCGTCGTCCACGTCGGACTCCAGGGCGCTGTCGTCCTCCATCACGTTGTGCAGTTTGGCGGTCAGCTGCTGGATGTTGGTGCCGATGTCGGTCGCCGCCTGGCTGGACTGCTGGGCCAGGCTGCGCACCTCGGCGGCCACGACGGCGAA
>DATMJT010000338.1:0-2404 GCA_035553735.1 Pilimelia sp. | reverse complement strand
ACCCGGGGCGGGCCCGCGCCCCGCGCGGGCCCGCCCCACCGTGGCAAGTGCCCCCACCGTGGCAAGTGCACAGGAGTACGACAGATGAAGCGCTTCCTCCCCACCCTGCTCGCGTCCCTCCTGGGGCTGGCCACGCTCGCGGGGCTGTCCGCCTGCGGCACCGCCGGTCCGGGCGAGGGCCAGTACAGCGCCGCTCCCGGCGCCAGCCCGAGCAACACCGTCCCCACCACGGCGTTCAACGACACCGACGTGATGTTCCTGCAGATGATGGTGCCGCACCACCAGCAGGGCATCGAGATCGTCAAGCTCGCCGCGAGCCGCGAGGCCCGCGAGGAGGTGAAGATCCTCGCCGCGGCCATCGCCACCACCCAGGCGTCGGAGATCACGACGATGCAGAAGTGGCTCAAGGACTGGAAGCAGCCGCCGACCGCCAGGGCCGACGCGCACGCCGCACACGGCGGCATGCCGGGGACCACCAAGGCGGAGATCGATAAGGTCGCCAAGCTGGACCCCAGCGAGTTCGAGCGCCAGTTCCTGCAGATGCTGCTGGCCCACCAGGACGACGCGGTGCAGATGGCCCGCCGCGAGCTGGACGCCGGGCTCAACCCCCTGGCCAAGGAGATGGCCAAGCGCATCGAGCTGTCCCGGCAGGCGCAGATCAAGCAGATCCAGGGCTTCCTGGGCCAGGGCTGAGCGGCTCCGGCCGCGGTCGCGCCGCGGCCGGCGGGTGTCCGGCGCGCCGGCCCCGGACGGTGCGCGGTCAGCCGGTGGTCGGCGTCGACGCGAGCGCACCGGCCGTGGCCACGGTCAGCGCCCGGTGCAGCAGCCGCTGGTCACCGAGCCGGGCGCGCAGCCGCCGCTCCAGGCCGGCGATGGGCACCAGGTTCTGCGGGGCCCGCGGGTCCTTGTACGCGGTGGAGGCGAACCGCGGCAGCGTCACCACCGACAGGTCGGCCAGCCCGACCGCCTCGGTGGCGGTGCGCTCGGCCGCGCACTCCACCCGCACGATCCCGGCCCACGGGGCGCCCGGCGGGCCCGGCAGCCGCACGTACCAGGACCAGCTGTCCCCGCGGATGCCCGCCCGCAGCACGCTCAACCGGAACACCGGGGTCCGCTCGCCCGGCCGCAGGCCGGTGGCCACCGCCGCCAGCGGAGCGGGAAGGTACTGCTGGTGCTGGGTCTTGATGTAGCCCAGGGTGTCGGGCAGCGTACGGCGGTTGCGCAGCGGCCCGTCGACCACCAGCAGCTCGTCGCCGGCGGCCCGCGCCCGGTGCGACACCGCCACCTCCAGCTCGGTCAGCGGCTTCTGCACCGCCGCCGGCAGCTGCTCCGGATCGCCGCGCTCCACCCGGTGCACCCGGTAGCCGATCGCGCCACTGACCAGGTCGGTCGCCGACGGGCTGGCGGTGAACAGGCCGCGGGCGACCTCGCACCCGGCCAGCTGCGCCGCGCCGCGCCGCAGGTCGCACCGGACCACCCCGGCGGCGTACGAGGCGGCCAACCCGGCATACGAGGAGCCGTCGTCCTCCCGGGTCCACAGCGTGGCGTCGATCCGGCGGACCCCGTCGACGAGCAACACCACGTCGGGGGCGCGCGCGTCGGCGGGCGCGCGCCGGGCCTGCCACGCCGCCGCCGGCAGCTCCACGTCGGCGTCGACGGTGTGCTTGGCCGCCGGCCCGCCGCGCCGTCCCGCGCCGTCGGCGCCGTCGGCGGCCTCTAGGTTGGACCCGTACCCCGGGCCCCACGGGTCGACGAACCACCGCGCCGCGGTCACAGTCCGACCCGTTCGATCCGCGCCGTGCGGGCGTCCTTGCGCACCTCGAAGCGTACCGGCACCCGTTCGGCGAGGGCCGGCACGTGGGTCACCACGCCCACCATCCGGTCGCCGCGCGCGGCCAGGGTCTCCAGGGTGGTGGCCACGGTGTCCAGGGTGGCCGCGTCCAGGGTGCCGAACCCCTCGTCCAGCACGATGGACTCCAGACTGGCGGCGTGGGTGGCCAGCCCGGCGAGCTGCTCGGACAGCGCCAGCGCCAGCGCCAGCGAGGCCTGGAAGGTCTCGCCGCCGGACAGCGTGCGCACCCCGCGGCGCAGGCCCGCGTCGTGGTGGTCCACCACGAAGAACTCGCCCTTGGTGTGGGCCAGGTCGTACTGGCCGCCGGTCAGCTCCCGCAGGATCCGCGAGGCCCCGTCGACCAGCACGTCGAGCGCCTCCTCCAGCAGCCAGCGCTCGAAGTTGTTGGCCCGCAGGTGCCCGGCCAGCGCCCGGGCGACCCGGGCGTCGCGCTCATGCGCCTCCCGCTGCCGCCGCAGCCCGGCGAGCTGCTCGCGCCGCTGCGTGAGCAGGCGGTGCTCGGCCTGGGCCCGCTCCACCGCCACCGCGGCGGCGCCCGCGTACCCGTCGTCG
>DATMJT010000337.1:0-2003 GCA_035553735.1 Pilimelia sp. | reverse complement strand
GGTTCGACGTGGACGAGCCGGGCGCGGCCGTGTCGGCGCTGCGCGGCGTCCGCCAGGCGTGACGGCCGCCGACGGCCCGGCGCAACCGCCGGCCGACCGCGGCTCAGCCGGCGCGCACGGCGGCCCCGAGGTCGAGGAGGCGCCACTCGGCGTGCTGCACCAGCTCCCCCCGGAGGATGGCGGACTCGGCGACCTGGAGCTTCTCGTTGGGGTCGATGCCCAGCTCCTGACGCAGCAGGCGGCGGCTGGTGCGGTAGACCTCCAGGGCGTCGGCGGTCCGTCCGGCCCGCTGCAGGGCGGCCATCAGCCGCAGGCAGATGCCCTCGTCCAGCGGCTCCCGGCGCAGCGCGTTGAACAGCGGCGGCAGGAGGGGCTCGGGTCGGCCCAGACCGAGCTCCAGGTCCACCCAGCGCCGGAAGACCACCCGCCGCCGCTCCTCCAGCAGGCGGGCCTCGTCCCGGACGAAGGCGGCCTCCACGCCCGCCAGGGCCGGTCCCCGCCAGGCCCGCAGGCCGAGGCGGAAGGCCTCCGCGGCCGCCTGGTACCGGTGCTCCTTCACCGCGGCCTCGCCCACGGACTCCAGGGCCGCGAAGATGCCGACGTCGGAGGCGGCCGGTGCCAGGCGCAGCAGGTAGCCGGCCGGGTGGGTCTCCAGCACGTCCGGCGCCCCGCAGGCGCGCAGAGCCTTGCGGATGTGCGAGACGTGGACCTGGATCTGGTTACGCACCGCCGGCGGCGGGGCGTAGCCCCACATGAGGTCGATGATCGACTCCACCTGGACCGGCCGGTTGGCGTGCAGCGCCAGGATCGCCAGCAGCGCGCGCTGCCGGGGACGCTGCAGATGGACGGGCACCGGACCATTGCTGACCGCGAACGGCCCCAGCAACGAAACCTTCACGTTCCCCCCACGGCATACGCCGATACGAATCCGTCACGGTGCCCGGGCATGGCATCCCACCCCTGGCAGCGCCCGGGCGCGGTGCTCGGCTCGCTCCAACCATAGTCGAAATACAGTGGATACCACGTGGGTCGGCGGGCGGGCGCCAGCGGGAAATAACGGTCTGAACCTCGCCGAATTGTCGGTCGATCGGGCCGGAGGCCGGACCATGTCGCCATCCTGACTCGGCGCCCCGCCGGATTGCCGGCTCCACTATTGTGGGCGCTCGCGCGTGTGCCACCCGGGCCCCGCCGCCACCGCGGAGCCAGATGCCACAGAGGAGCGACCCGATGAGCCAGCTGTCCGACGTCGACGCCGACCTCGCGCTACCACCGCCCGAGCTGCGCAAACGGGTCACCGGGACGGCGGACGAGAGCCTGTTCCTCACCGCCGGCGCGCAGATCCTGCGGGACGTCCGCCGGGTCTTCGCCGGCGTGCACCGCAGCCTCGGCGCCCCGGGAACCACCACTCTGGACTTTGGTTGCGGATGCGGCCGCGTGCTCCGTCATTTCGGGCCGCAGCCATCGGAGTCGGCGAAGCTGTACGGAGTGGACATCGACCCCCATGCGGTGACCTGGTGCGCCGAACACCTCGGCAATCTGGGACAGTTCGCCACGGTCGACCGGCACCCGCCGCTACCGTTTCCGGACGACTATTTCCATGCCGTCTATTCAGTGTCGGTTTTCACCCACCTGACCGAGGATGACCAGCTCGCGTGGCTGCCGGAGCTGCGGCGCGTGACGGCCGCCGACGGCGTCGTCGTACTCACCGTGCTGGGCCGCACCGCCCTGTCGGCGCTGGGGCCCGGCATCGCCGAGCGGACCGCGGCGGCCGGGGTGTACTACGTCCACGACGGCGGCACGGAGGGCCTGCCGGACTGGTACCAGACCTGCTTCCACACCGAGGAGTACATCCGCCGCGTCTGGTCCCGGGAGTTCGAGATCGTGTCCTATCTCGACGGCGCCGTCTGCCGCTCCCAGGACGCCGTCGTCCTGCGGCCGCGGGCCTGAGCGGCCGGCACCGCCCGCACCGCCGCAGCCTCCCGCACCGCCGCAGCCTCCCGCAC
>DATMJT010000336.1:0-3729 GCA_035553735.1 Pilimelia sp. | reverse complement strand
GCGGGCCTGGTCGGCCATGGCGCGGGTGATGGCCTGGCGGATCCACCAGGTGGCGTAGGTGGAGAACTTGTAGCCCTTGGTGTAGTCGAACTTCTCGACGGCGCGGATCAGGCCGAGGTTGCCCTCCTGGATCAGGTCGAGAAAGGCCAGCCCCCGCCCGGTGTAGCGCTTGGCGATGCTGACCACCAGGCGCAGGTTGGCCTCCAGCAGCCGGTCCTTCGCCGAGCGGCCCTCGGCCGCCACGACCGCCAGGTCGGCGCGCAGCTCCGGCGAGATGGGACAGGTGCCGGTGAGCTTCTCCTCGGCGAACAGCCCGGCCTCGATCCGGCGGGCCAGCTCGACCTCCTCGACCGCGGTGAGCAGCCGGGTACGACCGATCCCGTTCAGGTATGCGCGCACCAGATCGGCGGAGACGCCCCGGTCGTCGACGGCGTCCAGGTCGGCCTCGGTCCGGACCTCGGCGGTCGGGTCCGTCACGGTCTCGATCATCTGCAGAACCACCTTCGCTTCGCCTCCGGCGCGCCGGTACTGGGTGAGTCCGGCGCGCGGTGTGCCGGTACGGCACAGACTGGCGGGTACGGCGTGAAGCGGGGGTGAGGCGCCTGCGGGATGGCATGAATCCGGTACCTGACGCGGCCCTCCGCGGGCCGATCGGGGCAGCGGTTGTCCGTACGTCCGAATCGGCACAGCGGTTCGCCCTAGCGGGGTGTCCTCCCCTCGGCCACCCGGGGCGGCCGCACGGCGGCCCGGCCGCCCGATCCGGACGCCGGCCGGGCGCGGGGCGCCGGCGGATCGTCCACCAATCTGGCGGCGCCCCGCTATGGTCGCACCGTAATCGCTTCCGGCAATCTGATCACGCAGAGTGAGGCAGGCGCAGCACGATGGTTTTCAAGCGGATGATGCAGGCGCTGGGGGTCGGCGGCCCGTCGGTGGACACGGTCCTGGCCAACCCCAACTGTCGCCCGGGTGGCTACCTGGAGGGCCAGATCCAGATCATGGGCGGCGACCACGCCGTGGACATCGAGTACATCGCACTGGGCCTGGTCACCCGGGTGGAGGTGGAGAGCGGGGACAGCGAGTACAACACCACCCAGGAGTTCCACCGCCAGCGGGCCACCGGCTCCTTCCACCTGCCGGCGAAGGCGCGGCACGACATTCCGTTCCGCTTCGAGGTGCCGTGGGAGACCCCGATCACCGAGGTCTACGGCCAGCGGCTGCACGGCATGACCATGGGCCTGCGTACGGAGCTGGAGGTGGCCCGCGCCGTCGACAAGGGCGACCTGGACGCGGTGGCGGTGCACCCGCTGCCGGCCCAGGAGCGCATCCTGGAGGCGCTGGTCCGGCTCGGGTTCCGGTTCGCCAAGGCCGACGTGGAGAGTGGCCGGATCTACGGCGTGCAGCAGTCGCTGCCGTTCTACCAGGAGATCGAGTTCTACCCGGCCCCGCAGTACGCCAACGCGCTGAACCAGCTGGAGCTGACCTTCGTGGCCACGCCGCAGCACCTGCAGGTGGTGCTGGAGATCGACAAGCGGGGCGGCCTGTTCACCGAGGGGCGCGACGCCTTCGGCCGGTTCACCGTCGACTACGCCACCGTGGACCAGGTGGACTGGGCCGGGCAGCTCGACGGATGGCTGCGCCAGTCCTGCCAGCGCCGCGGGCTGTTCTTCTGAGCACCCCCGCCGGGCGGCTGTGCTGAGCGGTTCGTCGGGCGCGGTCCGCGCCCGGCGGGCCGCGCCCGGGCCCGCAGGGCCGTGCTCCGGCCGCGTCGTACGGCGCCCGGTGGGGTCGGTGGTGCGCCGCCGGCCCCACCGGCGCGTGCCTCACAGCTCCAGGAGCACCGTGCGCGGCCCGACGTTGACGCTCTCCACCAGCATGTGCGCGCCGAACCGGCCGGTGGCCACCGGCGCCCCCCGCTCCCGCAGGGCCGCGGCGAACGCGGCGACGACCGGCTCGGCGACCGCGGCCGGGGCCGCGGCCACCCAGCTCGGCCGGCGGCCCTTGCGGGCGTCGCCGTAGAGAGTGAACTGGCTGACCACCAGCACCGGCGCGCCGACCTCGGCGGCCGACCGCTCCCCGTCGAGAATCCGCAGCTCGTGCACCTTGCGGGCCATCGTCGCGGCCAGCTGCGCGGTGTCGGAGTGGGTGACGCCGAGCAGCACGAGGAGCCCGTCGGCGATCTCGCCCACCACCTCGCCGGCCACGGTCACCGCGGCCCGGCTGACCGTCTGCACCACCGCCCGCACCGCACTCACCCGCCCTGCGCGGCCGGGTACAGCACGCCGCGCTCGACCAGGTGGGCCGCCAGCGGTCCGGCCACCTCGGCCAGCTCCGCCTCGGGCACGCCGTGCGCGGCCGCCAGCAGCGTCACCTGCTCGCGCAGCGGCACCGAGCCGTCGCAGCCGCCGACCAGGGCGAGCACCAGCGGGTCGATCTCCTCGCTCCAGCGCAGCCCGCCGGTGAGCTCCAGCACCTGCCGGTCCACCGCCCAGCCCTCGGGGCCCAGCGTCGCCTCCTGGCGCAGCCGCAGCTCGGCGGCCGCGCGGTAACGCTGCGCCAGCAGGCCGGTGGTGTCCCGCCGCCGCAGCCAGTCCTGGCGGTCGAACCAGGCGTCCACGTGCCCGCCCAGGCCGCCGTCCACCGGCTGCCGCAGGTCCTCCACCCGCACCACCGGGTCGGCGTGCCCGCCGGCCCGCAGCGTCACCAGGCCGAAGCCGACCGCCTCCACCCGGTGGGCGTCGAACCAGTCCAGCCAGGCGGCCAGCCGCCCCGGATCGGCCGCCTCGGCGGCGTCGGCCAGCCACAGGTTCACGTACGCCACAGGGTCGGCGACCTCCCGCTGGATGACCCAGGCGTCCAGGCCCGTGCCGGCGACCCAGCCGGCCACCCGGTCGCCCCAGTCCTGCCCGGCCACGTGCAGCCAGTTGGCGAGGAACTGCATGGTGCCGCCCGGTGCGAGCAGGGCGGGCGCCGCGGCGGCCAGCTCGGCGCACACGGCGTCACCGGCGCGGCCCGAGTCCCGGTAGGTGTGGGTGGCCAGTCCCGGGCCGACCACGAACGGCGGGTTGCTGACGACCAGGTCGAAGCGGCGCCCGGCCACCGGCGCCGCCAGGTCGCCGCGCAGCAGCTCCCAGTCCAGGCCGTTGAGGGCCGCCGTCGTCGCGGCGAAGCGCAGCGCCCGGTCGCTGACGTCGGTCGCGGTGACGGCGTCGGCGTGGGCGGACAGGTGCAGGGCCTGCACGCCGCAGCCGGTGCCCAGGTCCAGGGCGGAGCGCACCGGCCGGCGCGGGGTGGCCGCGGCGAGCGTGACGGAGGCGCCGCCGACGCCCAGCACGTGGTCGCCGGGCAGCGGCTGGCCGGGCCGGGCCGCGGCCGGCACGTCGGAGAGGATCCACCAGTCGTCGGCGTACGGCTCCAGGTCGACGCCCTGGCGCAGCCCGTCCCCGTGCGGCGCGACCAGGCCGGCGGCCAGGGCGTCGGACAGCGGCAGCGGGGCCAGCGCCGCGGCGACCGCGTCCGCCGGCTCGGTCTGCTGGCACAGGAACAGCCGGATCAGGGTGTCCAGCGCATCGCGCCCGGCGGTGCGCCGCAGCGCCGCCCGGTGGTCGTTGCGACCGACGGCGGCCACGACCGCCGGGCCGAGCCGGTCCGCGACGCCGGCCGCGGTGAACGAGGCCCCGGCCAGCGCCGCGCGCAGCCGGTCGACGCCGGCGGCGTCCAGGAGCATCGGGT
>DATMJT010000335.1:0-9640 GCA_035553735.1 Pilimelia sp. | reverse complement strand
GTTCCTGTTCATCTACCTGAACGACGTGCGGGGACTCTCGGGGGCCACCGTGGGCGTCGCCGTGGGCTGGCTCGGCGCCGTCAGCCTGGTGCTCTCGCCGCTCGGCGGGACCCTGGTCGACCGGTGGGGCGCCCGCCGGGTGCTGCTGCCCGCGCTGCTCGTGGAGTCCGTCGGCGTCGCATCCCTGGCGCTGGTCACCCAGACCTGGCAGGTCTTCGCCGCGGTGACCGCGATCGGCACCGGGTTCTCGGTGATCTACGCGGCCCAGTCCACCATCCTGTCCAGCCTCACCGACGAGGACGAGCGGCAGCACGTCTTCGGCCTCAACTTCGCGCTGCTCAACCTCGGCATCGGCCTGGGCGGCCTGGTGTCCGGGGCGGTGGTGGACGTGAGCCGGCCGGTGACGTTCCAGGCGATCTACGTGCTGGACGCGCTCAGCTACCTCGGCCCGGTGATCATCCTGCTGTCCATGCCCGCGGTGGGCCGCCGCCTGGTCGAGCCCGGGGCCCCGCCGCCCCGGGGCGCCCGACCGGTGGGGGCTCCGCAACCGCCGGTCGGCTACCGCACGGTGCTACGGGACGCACCCTTCCGGCGCCTGGTGCTCTTCGGACTGACGCTCACCACCTTCGGCTACGCCCAGATCGAGATCGGCTTCACCGCCTTCGCCACCGAGGTGGCGCAGGTGACGCCGCGCATCGTCGGCTGGGCCCTGGCAGCCAACACGCTGATCATCGTGTCCGTGCAGCTGCTGGTGCTCCGCTGGCTGCGGGGGCGCAGCCGTACGGCCGCGCTCGCCGGCGCCGGCGGCCTCTTCGCGGCAGCCTGGCTGACGCTCGGCGGCGCCGGCCTGGCCGGCGGCCGCAGCGCCGCCGTGGCGGTCGCCGGGGTGGTCGGGTGCGCCATGATCTTCGCCGTGGGCGAGACGCTGCTCTCGCCGGTGATGCCGGCGCTCGTCAACGCCCTGGCCACCGATGAGCTGCGTGGCCGGTACAACGCCGTCAGCTCGATGACCTGGGGGGTCAGCGGCGTGGTCGGTCCGATCACCGCCGGCCCGCTCATCGGCGCGGGCCTGGGCCACGCCTGGGTGGTGCTGGTGGTGCTGGGCAGCGTGACGGCCGCGGGCCTGGCGCTCGGCCTGCGGGCCCTGCTCACCCCCGCCCAGGACGGCCGGGCCGCGGCCGCGGGCGGGGAGGCCGTCCGGCTGACGTCGACGGTGTGACCCGGACCGCGTCACGGTCGCAGCCGTCACGGTCGCAGCCGTCACGGTCGCACCCGTCGCGGGCGCACCGTGCCCGGCGGCGCCGGCTCAGCTCCACCGGTCGCGCGCCGATGGGTCCGGGGACCAACGCATGGGACCGGCCGGAGGGAGTGCAGGCGTGCCGCAGCCGCCACGGGCCGCGCTGCCCGCACCGCTGCCCGCCTACGGGCCGCACGACCGGTTCGGCCGGCGGGTCCACGAGCTGACCTTCGTGGGGCAGGCCCAGGAGGCGCTGCGCCTGCTGGAGCGGTACGAGCCCGTCGTGCGCCTGCTGGGCGACCGGATCACGCTCGGCTTCCTCATCCAGGGCCGGATGTACGCGCTGCGCGCCTCGGGCCGCCGGGAGGAGGCGCTGGCGGCCGCCGGGGAGCTGATCGAGCTGCACCGCGCCGCGGGCGCCCGCAGCGCCCAGGCCAAGGCGTACGCCGACCTGGCGTCCCTGCTGCTCGACGTGGGGCGACTGGACGAGGGGCTCCAGGCGCTGGCCCGGTCCGAGGCCCTGCTCGAGGGGCGCCCGTCCGGCGACCGGCGCGCCGCCTCCGCCCGCTCGTCGCTCGCCGAGGCGGCCCGCACGGCCGGGCTCTACGAGGTCGCGGACGTGCACGCCCAGGCGTCGATCGAAGCCCTGGCCCGGCTCGGCGACGACGTGGCGCGCTTCTCCGAGATGCAGCGGGCCCAGCTGCTGCTGGAGTGGGGCATGGGCCTGGAGCACGTCGGCCGGGTCGAGGACGCGCGCGGCCGCTACGCGCGCAGCGCGGAGATCTCGGCGCAGTGGGACTCCGCGGAGAGCCGGCTGGAGTCGACGGAGGACTCCCGCTGGTCACGGGTGCTGCTGGCCGTGGCCCACGCCAAACTGGGCCGACCGCGGCTGGCCCGCGACCTGGTCGAGGACCTGGTGCCGGTGCTGCGCCGGGACGGGCAGGAGCAGGTCGCGCTGCTGGCGCACCTGGCGTACGGCCTGGCGCTGCGCGGCCTGGGCGACCTCGCCGGGGCCGCCCGCGAGCTGGTCGCCGCCACGGAGCTGTGCACGGACGCGACCGAGGCGACCCGGCTGGCGATTCTCTACGAGCGCGAGGTCACCGACTCGATGGCCCACCCCGGCCCGGCGCGGGGGCGGGCGTCCGCGGCGCTGCGCGCCCACGCGGAGGCGCTGTGGCGGCTGCGGGGCCAGCGGCTGGCCATGCTCCGGCAGGCCCGCCGGCGCGAGGAGCTGGAGGCCGAGCGGGCCCTGCACCGGCGCGCCGCCACCGAGGACCCGCTCACCGGACTGGGCAACCGCCGCCGGTTCGACCAGATGCTGGGCGACATCGACCGCCGCGGCCCGGGGTCCGCGGAGCCGGTGTCGCTGATCCTGGTCGACGTGGACAACTTCAAGGCGGTCAACGACACGTTCTCCCACCCGATCGGCGACGCCGTGCTGCAGCGGGTGGCCCGCGAGCTGCGCCGGCAGTGCCGGTCCGAGGACGTGGCCGTGCGCCACGGCGGCGACGAGTTCGCGGTCTTCCTGCGCACCGACCTGGCGACCGCCCGCGGCGTGGCGGAGCGGATCCACGGCTCCCTGCACTTCATGGCCTGGCACGAGATCGCGGTCGGGCTGCGGGTGACCACCAGCACCGGCGTGGCCACGCTGCGGCCGGGCATGACGGGGCGGGACCTGTTCGACGCCGCCGACGCCCGGCTCTACGAGGCCAAGAACGGCGGCCGCAACCAGATCGCGGCCTGACCCGCCGCGTGCGGCCGCTGTGGCAGGCTGACGGCATGAGCCGGACTCCTCGCGTACGCGCGCCCGAGCTTGCCGGCCGCGGGTGGCTGAACACCGGCGGACGCCCGCTGCGCCTGGCGGAGCTGCGCGGCCGGATCGTGCTGCTGGACTTCTGGACCTTCTGCTGCGTGAACTGCCTGCACGTGCTCGACGAACTGCGGCCCCTGGAGGAGCGGTACGCCGACGTGCTCGTCGTCATCGGCGTGCACTCGCCCAAGTTCGCCCACGAGCGCGACCCCGCGGCGCTGGCCGCCGCGGTCGAGCGGTACGGCGTGCGCCACCCGGTGCTCGACGACCCGGACCTGGTCACGTGGCAGCAGTACGCCGCCCGGGCGTGGCCGACCCTGGCGCTGGTCGATCCGGCCGGCTACCTGGTGGCCACGATGGCCGGCGAGGGGCACGCCGACGCCCTGCATCGGTGGGTGGAGCAGCTCGTCGCCGAGCACGGGGCGGCCGGCACGCTGCGACGCGGTGACGGGCCCTCCGTGCCCCCGGCGACGGTGGAGACCGCGCTGCGCTTCCCCGGCAAGGCCCTGGAGTTGGCCGACGGCGGGTTCCTGGTCAGCGACTCGGCCCGGCACCGCCTGGTGGACCTGGCGCCCGACGCCGAGACCGTGCGCCGGCGCATCGGCTCGGGCGACCGCGGCCGCGCCGACGGCCCGCCGGCGCGGGCCTCCTTCGCCGAGCCGCAGGGGCTGTGCGCCCTGCCGCCGGACGTGGCCGAGCGCGTCGGCTACGACGTCGTCGTCGCGGACACCGTCAACCACCTCCTGCGCGGTGTGCGCCTGGGCGACGGAGAGGTGTCCACCGTGGCCGGCAGCGGCCGGCAGCGCCGGTCGGCACCGGACGGCTACCCGCACGACGCGTGGACGGTGGACCTGTCCTCGCCGTGGGACGTGGCCTGGTACACCGACCGGGTGGTCGTCGCCATGGCGGGCGTGCACCAACTGTGGTGGTTCGATCCGGTACGCCGTACCGCCGGGGTGTACGCCGGCACCACGGTGGAGGCGCTGCGCGACGGTCCGCTGCCCGACGTGTGGCTGGCGCAGCCCTCCGGGTTGTCGGTCTCCCCCGACGGTGCCCGGCTGTGGCTGGTGGACAGCGAGACCAGCGCCCTGCGGTACGTGGAGGACGACGCGCTGCACACCGTGGTGGGGCAGGGGCTGTTCGACTTCGGCCACGTGGACGGCGCGGCCGGCGAGGCGCTGCTGCAGCACCCGCTCGGGGTGTGCGCGCTGCCCGACGGCACGGTGCTGGTGGCCGACACCTACAACGGCGCGGTGCGGCACTACGACCCGGTGGCCCACTCGGTGTCCACAGTGGCTCGCGACCTCGCCGAGCCCAGCGCCGTCGTGCGCACCGCCCGGGGCGAGATCGTGGTGGTGGAGTCGGCGGCACACCGGCTGGTCCGGCTGGCCCCCGAGACGCTGGTGCCGGCCGAGGCGGCCACCGTGCCGGGTGAGCGTCACCGCACCGAGCGACCGCCGAGCGACCTGGCGGCCGGTGAGGTGGCGCTGGAGGTGATCTTCACGCCAGCCCCCGGGCAGGCATTGGACGCCACGTACGGCCCGGCGACCCGGCTGGAGGTCTCGGCGTCGCCGCCGGAGCTGCTGCTGGCCGGGGCGGGCGTCGGCGCGGAGCTGTGCCGCACCCTCACCGTGAACCCCGACGTCCCGGGCGGCGTACTGCAGGTGGTGGCGCAGGCGGCGACCTGCGACGCGGACGCGGAGCACGCGGCCTGCCACCTCACCCGCCAGGACTGGGGCGTGCCGGTACGGGTGACGCCGCACGGCCCCACCCGGTTGCCGCTGGTCCTGCGCGGCCTGGACGCGTGACTGCGCGGCCTGGACGCGTGACGGCTGCAGCGCCGGCGTGCGCCCGCGCGAACACACCCGTCACGGCCGCTCCCGCCGCGGCCGGTTCCACCCAAGCCCCGGCCGCCGCGGCGCGGCCACCGGGGCGCGGTCGGCGGCGCGTACGCCGCGGCGGCGTCACCGGGACGCCGCCGCGACCGCACCGCCTGCGCGGGTCAGAGCCGGGGGTCGGCGCGACGCACCTCGCGGCGCTCCTCCACGACCGCCCGGTCGCCCACCACGGCCCGGTCCTCCACCATCGGCGTGCGGGTGACCACGGTGCGGCGGCGGCTCTGCCAGAACCAGGTGGTCATGACGAGCCCCACCACGCCCGCGAGCATCATCACCCAGCCGACGACGTTGAGGTCCAGCCAGCCGAGCGAAACGTTAATCGCGAAGGCGAAAATAGCGCCCACCACGATGAGAAAGATGCTGCCTCCGATGCCCATGTTGTCGCCCTCCTCGGCTCAGTAGCTGGCGGGGGTTGCCAGCCCGGGCCACTTGCGAGGCCACGGCCCCCTCTGGTTACCCAGGGCGTTGCGCGCTCAATCCGGTACACCGCCCGCCGATCCGGCAAGCTGTATCCATGACCGAGCGCACCCTGGTGATCCTGCGGCACGCCAAGGCGGACCGCCCGGAGGGCGTCCGCGACGCCGACCGGCCGCTGACCGAACGGGGACACGCCGACGCCGCCGCGGCCGGCGTGTGGCTGCGGCGGGAGCACTACCGGCCGGACCTGGTGATCTGCTCGCCGGCCCGGCGTACCCGGCAGACCTGGCACGGGGTCGCCGGCGCGCTGGCCGATCCGGACGGCCGCTGCGAGATCCCGGTGCACTACGAGAGGGACGCCTACGAGGGCGGCACCGCGGACCTGCTGCGCCTGCTGCGCGGCGCCCCGGCAACCGCGCACACCGTCCTGGTCGTCGGGCACAACCCCACCGTGTCGCTGCTGTCGGGGCTGCTGGATCCGGACGCGCCGGCCGACTCCGACGGCCTGCGCACCAGCGGCCTGGCGGTGCACCGGGTGCCCGCTGCCTGGGCCGAGCTCGACGTGGCCGGCGCGCCGCTGCGGGCCACGCACACGGCGCGCGGCTGAGGCCGGGCGCCGGCCGGCGAAGCGGCGGGCGACCGGCGCCTACGGCTGCGGCGGCGGCCGCACCTGCAGGTCCATGGACTCGGGGTCGACCGGGGAGTGTCCGTGCGCGATCCGGGTCTCCTCCACCAGCGAGATGTCCGAGGCCGACCGGCGGCGCCGCCCCCGCCAGTACCAGACGGTCAGCGCCAGAACCGCCAGGCCGGCGACCATGAGCACCACACCGACCACGTCCAGCTCGACCCACTCGACGTCCGCGTTGAGCGCGAACGTGAGAATGGCGCCCAGCGCGATGAGGAAGATCCCGCCACCGATGCCCATGTGCAGCGCTCCTTCAGACGGAGAAACCAGACTAGCCTCCGAATTGCCGCGGTTCGCGGGGAACGCTCAGATTCGACGGCGGCGCCGGCGGCGCACCGGACGGGGGCGCGGCGCCGTGGGCGCACCCGGCGAGGGGGCGGCGGCCGGCATCCGGGGGAAATGCCGGCCGCCGCCGGGACACAAGGTCAGAAGGCGTCCTCGGGCAGGTCCATCAGGTCCAGGGCGGCCGACTCGACCACGGCCCGGTCGGCCGACAGCCGGGGCAGCACCTCGTGGGCGAAGAACCGCGCCGCGGCGACCTTCCCGACGTAGAACGCCCGGTCGGCGGCCGACACGTCACCGGCGAGCGCACGCAGCGCGACCTCGGCCTGCCGCTGCAGCAGCCACCCCACCAGGACGTCGCCCATGGCCAGCAGCAGCCGCCGGGAGTGCAGGCCGACCAGGTAGAGCGCCCGCGGCTCGTCGCGCTGCGCCCGCGCCAGCCAGCCGGTCATGGACCGGATCATGGCCTGGACGTCGGCCAGGGCGCCGCCGAGCGCCAACCGCTCCTGCTTGAGCTGCCCGTCCGTCGGTTCCCGGCCGGGGCGGGCGTCGAGGAAGGCGCGCACCTCGCCGGCCACCGCGCTCAGCGCCACCCCGCCGTCCTTGACGATCTTGCGGAAGAACAGGTCCAGGGACTGGATCGCGGTCGTGCCCTCGTACAGCGCGTCGATCTTCGCGTCCCGCACGTACTGCTCCAGCGGGTAGTCCTGCAGGAACCCGGACCCGCCGAAGGTCTGCAGCGACTCGTGGCCGAGCAGCTCGTAGGCCCGCTCCGAGCCGCACCCCTTCACCAGCGGCAGCAGCAGGTCGTTGACCCGCTTGGCGCGGTGCAGCGCCGCCTCGTCGCCGGCCGCCTCGGCCAGTTGCACCGCGTCCTGCCAGGTGGCGGTGTAGCAGACCAGCGCCCGCAGGCCCTCCGCGTACGCCTTCTGCAGCATCAGCGAGCGACGCACGTCCGGGTGGTGGGTGATGGTGACCCGCGGCGCGGTCCTGTCCGACATGCGCAGCAGATCGGGGCCCTGCACCCGGCTCCGGGCGTACTCCAGGGCGTTGAGGTAGCCGGTCGACAGCGTCGCGATCGCCTTCGTACCGACCATCATCCGGGCGTACTCGATGATCATGAACATCTGCCGGATGCCGTCGTGCACGTCACCGACGAGCCAGCCCTGGGCCGGTACGCCATGCTCGCCGAACGCCAGCTCGCAGGTGGCCGAGACCTTCAGCCCCATCTTGTGCTCCACATTGGTGGCGAACACGCCGTTGCGCCCGCCCAGCGCTCCGGTGCGCGGGTCGAAGTGGAACTTCGGCACCACGAACAGCGACAGCCCCTTGGTGCCGGGGCCGCCGGCGCCCGGCACGCCGACCGGGCGGGCCAGCACGTAGTGGATGATGTTCTCCGCGAGGTCGTGCTCGCCGCTGGTGATGAAGCGCTTGACGCCTTCGAGGTGGTAGGAGCCGTCCGGCTGGGGCAGCGCCCGGGTCCGCCCGGCACCCACGTCCGAGCCGGCGTCCGGCTCGGTCAGCACCATGGTCGAGGCCCAGCCGCGGTCGACGAACAGTCGGGCCCATTCCCGCTGCTGGGGGGTGCCCTCCCGGTACAGCACGCTGGCGAAGGAGGGGCCGGAGGCGTACATCCAGACCGGGGCGTTGGCCCCCAGCACCAGCTCGGCCAGCGCCCACCACAGGGTGCGCGGGGCGACCGTGCCGCCGAGCGCCGGGGGCAGGTCGAGGCGCCAGAACTCGGCCGCCATGAACTGGTCGAACGAGCGGCGGAACGCCTCCGGGACGGCCACCGAGTGGGTGGCCGGATCGAAGACCGGCGGGGTGCGGTCGCCGGCGGTGTAGCTGGCCGCCAGCTCGTCGCGGGCCAGCCGGTCCACCTCGGCCAGGATGCCGCGGGCGGTCTCGACGTCGAGCTCGGCGAACGGCTCCCGGCCGAGGCTGCGGTCCGCGCCGAACACCTCGAAGAGGTTGAACTCCAGGTCGCGCAGGTTGCTCTTGTAGTGGCTCATCTCGCCCCCGCCCCTCAGCCTGGTTACCCGTCAGTAACTACTACTGTAGGTACCGGCCGGTAACATCGGCAAGAAATTGCACCGTCAGGTTCCGGGCGGGCCGGTTCACGGGGGTCAGAGGTCCGCGACGTCGACTTCCCAGCTCGGCACGGTCGTCGGCGCGGCCGCCTGCGGGCCGGTGTACTCCATCAGGACCAGGGCGATGTCGTCGTCCAGTCGGCCGTGCACCCAGTCCACCAGCGCCAGCTCCAGCGAGGCCAGGCCGTCACCGACCGTGCCGTGCCCGAGCAGCCGCCAGGCGCGGTCGGCCGTCGGGAAGAACCGTCCGTCCCGCCGCGCCTCGCCGAGGCCGTCGGTGTAGAGCAGCAGCCGGTCCCCCGGCTCCAGGCGCTCCACCCGCGGTCGGACCACCGGCATGAAGCCCAGCGGCGGGGCCGGCGCCGGCGGCTCCAGCGGGATCACCTCGCCGCGCCGCAGCAGCAGCGGGGCCGGATGTCCACAGTTGACGATCGTCAGCGTGCCGCCGCGCTCCTCCACCAGCGCTGCCGTCACGAAGTCCTCGTCGCCGACCGAGCGGGCCACCGCCCGGTCCAGGTCCGACACGATCGCGCGCAGGTCCGCCCGCTCGTAGGCCACGTGCCGGTAGGAGCCCAGCACGATGCTGGCCAGCCGCACCGCGTCCAGGCCCTTGCCCCGCACGTCCCCGATGATGATCCGGATCCCGTACGGCGTGTCCAGCGCCTCGTAGAGGTCTCCGCCGATGTCCGCCGCCGCGGTCGCCGAGATGTACCGGCCCGCCACCGGCAGCGTGCCGACCTTCGGGCCCAGTGGCCGCAGCACCGCCTGCTGGGCCACCGACGCCAGCCGGGACAGCTCGGCGATCCGGTCGGCCTGCTGCTGGCGGATCGCCGCCACCACCGCGGCCAGCCCGGTCGCCAGCACGATGCCGACCACGTTCACCACCGTGGTCTGGGTCACCCGGGGATCCATCATCGCGAAGACCAGGCTCAGCAGGGTGGCGCCCGTGCCCACCCCGAGCACCACCGGCCACGCCGCGAAGGCCGCCGCCAGCAGCGGCGCCGACGCCACCAGGCCCAGATAGTTGGCCTGCCCCCCGTCGACGATCTCCACCGTCGAGACCAGCGCGAGCAGCACGACGGCCGCGCCTATGCCGGCGCGGGATCCGGGGCTCAGCGGGCGTCGGCCCGGCGGAAGGGAAAGCATGGCTACGGGCAACAGCATGCCCGATCCCGGGCGCCTTCTGAACGAGGTTGACCCGTCGTCCGAGGGGGATTTGGC
>DATMJT010000334.1:0-7067 GCA_035553735.1 Pilimelia sp. | reverse complement strand
GTTGAGCCGGTCCGGGCTCAGGTACGGCCCCGGCGACGCGGCGGCGCAGGGCCGGTCGGCGGTCATGAGGTTGGTCGGCGCGCCCACCGCCGCGGCGGCCGGGGCGACGGCCAGCCCCAGCGCCGCCGCGCCGCCGAGCGTCGCCGCCGTGGCCAGCGCCACGCTCCGCCGAAGTGCGCCCGCAGGTGCACGCATGTCGATCCTCCCCCGTGCCGAGGCGGGTGTCCGGGACCCGCGGGAAGAGGATCGCATGGGTGATCACGCGTGGTGTGGCCGGGCGCGTCGGCATGGCCGCCGCACGTAGCATCTCTGTCCGTGACCACCACCGCGCCGGCCGCCGGCCCGCAGGAGGACCTCCTGCGGCGAGCCGTCGCGTGGTTCGCGGCCAACGGTGTGGGGGACAGCAGCCTGCGCGCGCTGGCCGCAGGGATCGGGACGAGCCACCGCATGCTCATCTACCACTTCGGCTCGCGCCAGGGGCTGCTGGCGGCGATGGTCGAGGCGGTGTGGCGGGGCCAGCAGGAGCTGCTGGACTCGCTGCTGCGCGACGCGGCGGAGGACCCGTACGAGGGAGCCTGGCGCTTCTGGGTCCACCTTGCCGACGACCGTGCGTTCGCGCCCCTGTTCTTCGAGGTGTCCGCGGCGGCGATGCAGGGGCACGCCTGGGCGCGCTCCCTCCGCACCTGGCTCACGGTGTGGACCGACCGGCTGGCGCGGTTCTTCGCGGACGTCGGCCACCCGCCGCCGCAGGCGGAGAAGCACGCCCGGATGACGCTGGCGATGACCCGCGGGGTGCTGTTCGAACTGGCGCTCACCGGCGACCGCGAGGCGGCCGACGCCACCATGGCGACGTTCCTGGAGTCGACGCGGCCGCCGCGCTGAGGCTCACGCCTGCCGCCCGTCCCCTGTGTACCGCCGCGGTCCGCGGTCCACCGTCGGGTTGCCGGCCGCCGTCTGCGGTCCACCGTCGGGTTGCCGGCCGCCGTCTGCGGTCCGCCGTCGGGTTGCCGGCCGCCGACCCGGCAGCGCCGGCCGCCGACTACGCGGTCGCGCGGTGGTGCGGTCGCGCGGTGGTGCGGTGCTGCGGTCGCGCCTGCGGTCACGGCCGGCGTCCGGCGACATCGGCGGTGACGAAGCGCGCCAGCTCGTCGGCCAGCCGGGCGGGCTGGTCCCGGGGCACCAGCGTGTAGCTGTCGTCGATCTCGACCAGCCGGCCGCGGGGAAACACCGCCGCCAGCCGGGGCCCGTGCTCCCGCGGCATCAGCCTGTCCTCGGTGGCCCACACCACCAGGACCGGGCGGTCAAAGGCGGCGAGCCGCTCCACCATGGCACGGAGTTCGCCACTCGACGGCGTCGACAACGCGAAGGTCCGCAGGTCCCGGCGGATCCCAGGATCCCGCTGCGCGGGCCGGAACCAGGCGTCCATCACGTCCTCGGGGATCGGGCGCTTGCTCATCCAGCCCCAGGCGCCGGGCGCACGACGGAACCAGGTGAACCGCTGGAGCTGCATCGACAGCCACAGCATCCCCGGGACACGCGCGCTGGCAGCGACGGCCTTCCCCGGCGCACCGGGCGGGAAGTTGTCGAAGGCTTCGCAGGCCACCAGCGCCAGCCCCGCGAGCCGGCCCGTCGGCCCGTCGGCGACGAGGAACTGCACGCCACCCCAGTCGTTCGCGACGAGTGTCACGTCGTGCAGGTCCAGCGCCTCGAGCAGCTCCCCGACCATCGCCGCGACGCCGCGATGGGTGACCAGCTCGGGTCGGTCCATCGGGCGCCGGTGACTGCCCAGCGGCAACGTCGGGCACACGCAGCGGACGCCCGGGCCGAGTTCGTCGACCACCGCGGACCACAGGCTCGCGTCCATGTTCACGCCGTGCAGCAGAACCAGCACCGGGCCGGCACCCCCGGTGTCGGTGTAGTCGATGGTCCCGCCCGTCAGGCTGATCGTCGGCATCGGCCGTCCTCCGGCATCGTCGGTGTACCGTACGGCACGTTGGCGTACCAGATGGTACATTGCGTGGGGGGTGACCGATGGACGCACCACCGATGGACGGACCGACGTACGACGTCGTGGTGGTCGGCGCGGGGCCGACCGGGCTGCTGCTGGCCGGCGACCTGGCCGAGGCGGGGGTCCGGGTCGGGGTGTTCGAGAAGCGCCGCGAGGAGTCGAACCTGACCCGGGCGTTCGCCGTGCACGCCCGCACGCTCGAGCAGCTCGACGCCCGGGGGCTGGCCGACCGGCTGGTGGCCGACGGGAACCCCGTGGCCGAGCTGCGACTGTTCGGCGCGGTCTCGGTCACGCTCGCCGCGCTGCCAAGCCGCTTCCCGTTCGTGCTCGTCACGCCCCAGTACCACGTCGAGCGGCTGCTGCGCGAACGCGCCGCGGCCGCCGGGGCCGACCTGCTCCGCGGCGCCCGGGTGACCCGGGTCGTGCCGGACGGCGACCGGGTGCGCATCGTCGTCGACGCCGGCGAGGGCGGCCTTCGCGGCGCGACCGCGCGATACGTCGTCGGCGCCGACGGCCACCACTCCACGGTGCGCGACCAGCTCGGGCTGGCGTTCCCGGGCAGGTCGGTGGTGCGGTCGCTGATGCTGGCCGACGTCCGGCTGGCGCGGCCGCCGGCCGAGCTGCTGACCATCGAGGGCAACCGGCACGGCTTCTGCTTCGTCGTCCCGTTCGGCGACGGCTGGTACCGGGTCATCGCCCGCGACCCCCGCCGGGAGCTGCCCGACGGCGAGCCGGTGACGCTGGCGGAGATCGCCGACCTCGTCCGCCGGGTGGTGGGCACCGACTTCGGGATGCACGATCCGCGCTGGATGTCGCGCTTCCACAGCGACGAGCGCCAGGTCACCCGCTACCGCGTCGGGCGCGTCCTGCTCGCCGGCGACGCCGCCCACGTCCACTCACCCGCCGGCGGCATGGGCATGAACACCGGCCTGCAGGACGCCGCCAACCTGGGGTGGAAGCTGGCCGCGGTGCTGCACGGGCGAGCCGGGGACGACCTGCTCGACACCTACGGGGCCGAGCGCCGGCCGGTCGGTGCGATGGTGCTGCAGACCAGCGGCGGGTTGATCCGGGCGGCGATGCTGCGCGGCCCGGTCGTGCGGGCGGCCCGCAACGTGGTCGTCCGCGCGGCGCTGGCGGTGCGGCCGCTGGGCGACCGGGTCCGCATGCGGGTCAGCGGGATCGGCGTGCGCTACCCAGCGCCGCCGGGTGCCCACCGGCTGGTGGGTGCGAGGGCGCCCGACGTGCAGAGCCGGGACGGCACGCGGCTGTACGCCGCGCTGCGGGGCGGCCGGTTCGTGCTGGTGGCCCCGGACCCGGCGGGCCGCCGGTACGCCGGGCACGACAACCTGGCGACCCTGCACCCGGCGGTGCCGACCCTGCCGATGCTGGTGCGGCCCGACGGGTACCTCGCGTGGGCCGGACCGCTCGGCCCGCAGCTCGACCGGGCGCTGCGTGCCTGGGGCGTCGGGGAGCCGGCCGCCCCGGCGTGAGCCCGCGCGGCCGCGAGCCGGCCACCCGGCCTGAACCCGCGCGGCCGCGAGCCGTCCACCCGGCCTGAACCCGCGCGGCCGCGGAGCCGGTCGCCCCGGTGGGGGGCCGCGCGGCCGCGGAGCCGGCCGACGGCGGTGGCTCCGCACCTGCGGCAGCCGCCGGCGCGCCGATGCGCTCGGGCGCGGGGTGGGTCACGGGCGACGGGCACCCGGCGGCGAGTCCGGCCCGGGCGCCCGCGGCAGCTCGATGCCGAAGTGCCCACGGTAGGCGGCGAGCAGGGCGTCGTCGGTGGGGAGCTCCCGCTCGGTGCGGTCGCCGCCGCGGGTGATGAGGAGCCTCCGGTTGTTGATGGAGATCCGGCCCTCCTCGGTCAGCCGGGAGCACACCGTGCCGCGGGCGAAGTGGGACTCCGGGGAGGTCTGCTGCCACCAGCAGGTGGGGACGAAGTCGGCCAGTGACCGCTCGCGCCGTTCGAGGCGGTACTGCGGCCGCCCGTCGCGCAGGACGTCCACGTCGCCGCCGTCGGGACCGTCGGCGGCCACGAGGGTGAACCGGCCCGCCGGGTCGAGCTGCTCCACCCCGAGGGCCAGCCGCAGCGGGAAGACGCTGTGGCTGCCGAAGCCGACGTCGACCAGCCAGGGCCCGCTGCGGTCGGCCGGGTGCACCAGCAGCGCCAGGTGGTCGAAGGGCGGCCCGAGCCCCGCCGGGCCGAACACGCGGGCCGCCAGCCGCGCGACGCGGCAGCCCAGCGACTCCAGCAGGAGCGCGAAGGCGCCGTTGAGTTCGTAACAGAAGCCGCCGCGCCGCCGGCCGACGAGCTTGTCCAGCAGCGCCGGCGGGTCGAGCGAGACGGGTTCGCCGAGGTGGATGCTCAGGTTCTCGAACGGCACGGCCAGCAGGTGCGCGCGGTGCAGGGTGCGCAGCGCGGCGGCGTCCACGACCGGCGGACGCGCGACGGCGAGCCGGTCGAGGTAGGCGAGGACCTGACGGGAGTCACGCATGTGGCCAGCCTGCGACCTCAACCCCGGTTGAGGTCAAGGTCCGCCCGGGTGGACACGGTGCTCGTCGTCGCGGGCGGCGGTGGCGCCGTCGCGCAGCATGCGCAGCAGCGCGATGAGCACGGTGGGCTCCCGTAGCTCCGAAGTACTACGGGATCGGTCCCGCCACGGACTGACGACCGGTGCCCCCGCGACTTCGTACCGTCGGCGTACACGCCGAGGAACCGAGGGAGGGGGCGCGAGGATGGTTCTCGCCGGGCCGCGGTGGCTGGCCAGAGCGCTGATACCGGTGGTCCTCGCCGTCGGGGCACCCGCCTGCTGGCTGATGGGGCCGACGGAGCCCACCGACGCCCGCCCCACGGTGGGGATCGCCGAGTGGCTGGCCGACCCGCGGCGCCCGCCGCATCCGGTCTTGGCCACGCCGGCCGAGGTCGCCGCCTACTTCGCCCGGACCCCGCCCGGGGACGGCGCCGCGCTGGCGCGCGGGTACCCGCAGATCGTGGGCAACCTCGACGGCGCGCCGGTGCCCCTGCGCTACCTCGCCAACGCGGTGCAGGCGCCGCAGTGGGCCGGGCGGCAGGTCCTCGCCTTCGACGGGCGGGGTGACGGGCACGTCGCCGAGGTCCTGGGTGACCTGCCGGCGGCCGAGCGGGTGGTGGTGCTCGTCCCCGGCGTGGACAGCAGCCTGGTGAACTTCGACACCGGGCACGGCGGCCGGCAACGGCGGGCGCTGGCCTGGCAGGCGCGCCAGCTCATGGACCAGATCCGCGGCCTCGACGCGGGCGCCCGGGTGGCCGTGGTGGCCTGGCTCGGATACGACCCGCCCGAGGGCGTACGCCGCGACGCGCTGCGGGAGGACCGCGCGGCCGCGGGCGCGCTGGCCCTGGACCGCCTCGTGGACGGGCTGGTCCTCGCCCGCCCCCGCCTGGCGGTGACGATCGTCGGGCACAGCTACGGGTCCACGGTGGCCGGGCTGGCCGCCCGCGACCTCAGCCCGCAGGTCACCGACATCGTCTCCATCGGCAGCCCGGGCATGGGCGTGCCGGACCGGTCCGCGCTGCGCACCCAGGCGCGGGTGTGGGCCGGAAGCGCGCCCAACGACTGGACCCGTCGCGTGCTCGGTGTGCGCGTCTTCGGCGTCGGGCACGGGCGCCTGCCCGTCGACCGGGCCTTCGGGGCGCTGCCGCTGCCGTGTGAGGACGTCGACGGGCACGACGGATACTTCCTGGCCGGGACCTCGGCGCTGCTCGCGATGGCCCAGATCGGCCTCGGCAGAGCGGCTCATGGGTGATGGCGGCGCCCACCGACGGCGGGGTCACCCGCGGCCGTACTTCCCACGGCTGGGCGACTGACGGCCGTACTCCCCACGGGCGTATCCCCGCCGGCTGGGCCGCGCGGATCGCCCGCGGCACGCCCCCGCACCGCAACCGCGCCGTCGACGCCCTGCGGGCGATGGCGATGGTCGGCGTGGTGACCGGGCACTGGCTGGTGACGGGGCTGACGGTGGACCCGCGCGGTGCGCTGCACCAGGCGAGCCCGCTGAGCGCCATGCCGGTGTTCGCGCCGCTGACCTGGGTCCTGCAGACGCTGGGCCTCTTTTTCTTCGTCTCCGGGTATGCTGCCACCCGCGGGCTGACCCGGGCACTGTCCGGCGGCGCGTCCGTGAGGTCGTGGTTGGCCTCGCGGGTCCGACGGATCCTGCCGCCCATCGCCCTCTTCGTCGGGGCGTGGTGGCTGCTCCGCCTGGCGCTGGAGGCATCGCGGGTGGAACCGCAGACACTGCGCACCATCAGCAAGCTGATGATCAGTCCACTGTGGTTCGTCCTCGTGCTGGTCCTGCTCACCCTGGTCACGCCGGTCCTGGTGAGGGTCGAGGCCAGCGTCGGTACGGTGGCGGCCCTGGCCGCGCTCGCGGTGGTGGCGGCGGTCGACGTCGCGCAGTTCGCGGCGGGGGTCGCGATTCCCCGTTGGCTGGCCCACCTCAGCGTGCCGGCCGCCTGGCTGGTGCCCTACCTCCTCGGCGTGGCGAGGGCGCAGGGGCGGCTCGGCGACCGTCGGCTCGGGCCCGCCATGGCCGCGGTCGGCGCCGTCGCCGGCCTGGTGCTGATCGGCTGGGCGGGCTACCCGGCCAGCATGGTGGGCGTGCCGGGCGACGGCCGGTCCAACATCGCCCCGCCGTCGCTCCTGGCCGTCGCCCTGGCGCTCGTCCAGATCGGCCTGGCGCTCGCCTGCTGGACGCGGCTGAGCCGGCTGCTCGAACGGCCGCGCTGGTGGGCCGTCGTCGTCGTGCTCAACCTGTCCGCGATGACCGTCTTCCTCTGGCACCAGTCCGCGCTGCTGGGGGTCAGCGCCGTGGGCCGGGCGTTGCTCGGCGCGCCGCTCGGCCTGGTGGGGCCGCCGTCCGGGTCCGCCTGGCTGCTCGGTCGCCTGCTCTGGCTGCCGGCCTTCGCCGGCGCGCTGGCCCTGCTGTGGCTGCTGACCAGGCGCGTGGAGCACCTCGGGCGAATGCCGGGGGCCGGACGGTTACCGCGTCGCCGGGCCCGGCCGCCCCTCGTCGTCGCACCGGATCC
>DATMJT010000333.1:0-8401 GCA_035553735.1 Pilimelia sp. | reverse complement strand
CCACGCCCAGGCCGCGCAGCTCGTCGTAGGCGGCCACGACGGTCGCCCGGCTGACCGCCAGCATCCCGGCGAGCTGGCGCTCGGAGGGCAGGCGCTCGCCCAGCGCCAGGTCGCCGGAGCCGACCGCGCGCTCGACCGCCGCGGCGAGCTTGCGGAACAACGGCCCCGGGCCGGACATCCAGTCGCCGAGCAGCTCGACCACCTCGGTGGCGTCACGAGAACGGTCCACTGTTGACTCCCCGGGCCACGGCCGGCGCGGTTGCGGGCGCAGGCCAGGGTACCCAGCCGCGGCACCGCAGCGCCCGGACGGGGCCCGTCGCGGCCACCGCCGCGCGGTGCCGAGCGGCACCGGTGGGCCGGGCGACGCACCGGCTACGCCGCCTGCCATGCCCGCAGCCGTCCGGCCCTGGTGCCCGTCGTGTAGGTCGTCGACGGCGACGCCTCGGGGTCCGCCTGGCCGCCGAGGACGCCCGGGGCCTGAGTGCGTACCTGGCGCTCCACCGGACCACGGCCGCCGGGCCACCGGCTGAGCCCCACGGGGTGCTGCCGCGGGCCGTTCGCCGCGTCGCACCTCGGGCCGGTGCCGCGCCTCCAGCCCGGCGTCGTCCCTGCCGGCGTGGCGCCTCAGTCCGGCGGAGCGGGCGGCGCGTGGTCCCCGCCGCGTAGCTGGGCCACCGCATGGGCCAGCAGCGGGCCGAGCACGGCCAGGCCGTCCCGCGCCCCGCCGGTGGAGCCGGGCAGGTTGACCACCAGCGTGCGGCCCGCGACGCCGGCCACGCCGCGCGACAGTGCCGCCGTGGCCACCTGCTGCCGGCCGTGTGCGCGGATCGCCTCCGCGATGCCGGCCACCTCGTAGTCCAGCACCGCGCGGGTGGCCTCGGGGGTCCGGTCCGTGGGGCTGATCCCGGTGCCGCCGCTGGTGACCACGACGTCCACGCCGTCGGCCAGCGCGGCCCGCAGCGCCCGCTCCACGGGCGCGCCGTCGGGCACCACGACCGGCTCGTCCACCGCGCAGCCGAGGTCGCGCAGGCCGGCGGCCAGCAACGGGCCGCTGGTGTCGGCGTACACCCCGGCGGCGGCGCGGTTCGAGGCGACGATCACCCGGGCTCGCACGGACGCACCCACTCCCCGGTCTTGCCGCCCTCCTTGCGCAGCACCCGCACGGCGTCGAGGCTGGCCGCCGGATCGACGGCCTTGACCATGTCGATCAGCGCCAGGCCGGCGGCGGCCACCGCGGTCAGCGCCTCCATCTCCACGCCGGTCCGGTCGGCCGTGCGCACCGTCGCCGTGATCTCCACGGCCCGCTCGGCGAGCGTGAGCTCCACGGCCACCCCGTGCAGCGCGATCGGATGACACAGCGGGACGAGGTCGGGGGTGCGCTTGGCGCCCATGATGCCGGCCAACCGGGCCACCGCCAGGGCGTCGCCCTTGGGCAGGCCGTCGCGGCGCAGCAGTGCCACGACCTCGGCGGTGGTGTCCACCCGGCCGGCGGCGACCGCCCGGCGGGTGGTGACCGCCTTGTCGGCCACATCCACCATGCGGGCCGCGCCGGCGGCGTCCACATGGGTCAGCGCACTGTGTTCGGACACGCCCAGAGCCTACCGACCGGCTCGCCGCGGCCGCTGTGTACCCGCGTTATGCGTTTCTTATCGCGGGTGTGCGTAGCGTGATCCGCGATGGTGCGCGCAACCACCGCAACGGGGGGGTAGTAGAGCCCGTCGGCCAGTGTCGTCGACGGCTCTACTACCACGGGCGGCGGCTCTGCCGCGGGACTACGACGAGCGGCGGCTCTGCCGCGGGGACGGGCCCCGCATCCGGGCGACGGCCGCGCCATCCGGGTGAGGCCCGGTGGGCGCCGGACGGCGGTCGGCCGTTCAGGGAGCGTCGCCGACCGGGGCCCCCACGTCCGTGGCCGGGCGGTACGCCAGCTCGCCCGTCGGGTCGAGCCGGTGGAGCAGCTGCGCACAGACCCGGTCCAGGTCCGCCACGTCCGTGGGGCTCAACCCGTCGAAGACCAGCCGGCGCACGGCGGCCACGTGGCCCGGGGCGGCCGCGACCACCTTGTCGTAGCCGGCGTCGGTGAGCATGACGAACTGTACCCGGGCGTCGGTGGTGCACCGCTGGCGGCGGACCCAGCCCCTGGCCTCGAGCCGGCCGACCAGGTGCGACAACCGCGACAGCGAGGCGTGCGCCCGGTGGGCCAGCCGGCTCATCGGCAGCGTGCGGTCCGGCTCCTCCGACAGCAGCGCCAGCACCCAGTAGCTCATGTGGCTGAGATCCGCGTCACGCTGCAGCTGCGCCTCCAGCGCGCCGGGCAGCTTCGTGAGGATGGCGGACAGTTTGCGCCAGGCGGTCTGTTCCGTGGGGGTCAGCCAGCGCGTCTCGTCCATGGTCAGCAGGCTAGCCGGTGCCGGGCGGGCCCCGGCCGCGCCGGACAGCGTTGTCGCGTCCGGCCAATTTGCCGGCGCGGCGCGTCACGGGGGGCCGGTCCTGGGCCCCGGCGGCGTTTATCCCACCGACGCACCGGGCATCCGCGCCGTGAAGATTCCAGATGGAGGTGGCGTCATGGTCAGCAGATCCGACTCCAGCGCGAGCGGGCGGGTCGCGTCCCGTCCGCTCGTCTGCCTGTTCGCCGCGGTCGTGGGTGGGGTGTTCCTCCTCGTGGGCGTGCTCGGGTTCATCCCGGGCATCACGACGAACTACGACACGATGCAGTTCGCCGGACACGGATCCGAGGCGAAGCTACTGGGGCTGTTCCAGGTTTCCATTCTGCACAACATCGTCCACCTGCTCTTCGGGGTCGCCGGGCTGGCGATGGCCCGCACGGTGGGCGGCGCGCGGGCGTTCCTGATCGGCGGCGGCGCCATCTACCTGGTGCTCTGGCTGTACGGGCTGGTGATCGACCATGAGTCGGCCGCGAACTTCGTGCCCGTGAACCACGCCGACAACTGGCTGCACCTGTTCCTGGGCGTGGGGATGATCGGCCTGGCCCTGGTCGCCGGGCGCGCGGGGCGGGACCGCACCGCGCCGTGACCGCGCGGTGGCCGCCCCGGCGCACCGGGGCGGCCACCGTTCGGGCGGGGCGGCTCAGCCGGTGGCGCACCGCGGCGAGCACCCCGTCCCACCCGGCACGCGTACGACGTGGTCCGTCCGCAGAATGCCTCAGAAGCGCCACACGCCGATATTTCCGGCCGCAGTGGCGGTTCGGTGAGGACGAGGGCAGCCGGCCGGCGCGGGCGGAGCCCGCCCGCCCGGGCGCCGCGGCACGGCGCCGGCGACCGCCGCAGCTCCGGTTATAGTGGCCAGCGCAGCCGGCGCCCCGACCCGCCGCCGGCCGCTGTCGCCGCGGAGGGAGGGCTCGGTGTCGCGTCCGGGTGTGCCGCCCGCACCGGCGACCCCCGCCGCGGCCGCCGGCCCGTCGGAGCGCCTCCTCACGGTGCCCAACCTCATCAGCGCGGCCCGCCTGCTGGGCGTGCCGCTGTTCCTGTACCTGTTCCTCGGCCTGCGCGCGGACGCGGCGGCGGTCGCCGTGCTCGCGGTGGGCGGTACCACGGACTGGGTCGACGGCTACGTCGCCCGCCGGCTCGGCCAGGTCAGCCGGTTCGGCGAGCTGCTCGACCCGCTGGTCGACCGGCTCTACATCGTCGCCACCCTGGTCGCCTTCACGGCGCGCGAGGTGGTGCCGTGGCCCTTCACGCTGGCACTGGTGGCCCGGGAGGTGGTGCTGGGCGGGTGCTTGCTGGTGCTGCGTCGCTTCGGATACGGCCCGCCCCAGGTGCACTACCTCGGCAAGGCCGCCACCTTCGTGCTGCTGGCCGCGTTCCCGGTGCTGCTGCTGGGCTGGGCGGTGCCGGAGGCCGCGGCGGTGGCGGACGCGGTCGGCTGGGCGCTGGCCTGGTGGGGCCTGGTGCTCTACTGGATCGCCGCCGGGCTGTACCTGGCGCAGGCCGCCAGCCTGGTCCGGGCCGCCCGCCGCAGCCCGGTCGCGGGGGTGCCCGGGTGAGCCGGCCGCGACCGAGGCCCTCCCGGCCGGCGCCCCCGGGCCCGGCGTCGGGCGCTGCGGAGCCGGGCGGGTCGGGTGACCGGCTCAGCTTCGGGCCGGCGTTCCTCACCGACCTGTTCCGCAGCCCGCTCGACCCCGGGTACGCCGACGCGGCCGCCCGCCGGGCCCGGCTGGGTCCGCGTACCGGCTGGCGCCGGTCCGTGGCCCGCACGGGCAGCGTGTTGACGCTGGCGGCCATGGGCTTCCTGCTCGCGGTCGCCTACACCCGGACCATGGCGGAGGAGCCGGAGCGCAGCCGCGCCCGGGCCGGGCTCGTCACGCAGGTGCACGACCGGCAGGCGGTCACCGACGCGCTGCAGACCCGGGCCGACCAGCTGCGCGAGGAGGTGGCGCGACGGCGCGACGCGGCGTTGACCGACACCGACGCCGCCCGACTGCGGGCGCTGGAGGCCGGCACCGGGCTGGGCCGCGTGCGCGGCGACGGTGTGGTGGTGCAGGTGGACGACGCGCCGCCGTCGGTGGACGCGGTGACCGGGAAGGGCCCGGACGACTACGGCCGGGTGATCGACCGGGACCTGCAGGACATCGCCAACGCGCTGTGGGCCGCGGGCGCCGAGGCGGTGGCCATCAACGGCCAGCGCCTGACGGCCACGTCGACCATCCGCACCGCCGGCCAGGCGATCCTGGTGGACCACCGCCCGGTGGCCCCGCCCTACCGGGTGGCGGCCATCGGCCCGGAGTCGCTGGAGCGCGCGTTCGCCGCCTCCGAAGCGGCGCGCCTCATGCGCGGCCTGGCCAAGGAGTACGGCCTGGGCTACCAGCTGCGCCGGGCCGCGGGCCTGACCCTGCCGGCGGCCGCCGAGCCCAAGCTGCGGTACGCCCGCCCGGCCGTGGAGCCCACGCCCGGCGCGTCGCCGAGCGGCCGCAGCCCCGCCGGCCCTACTCCCGGGGGCGGTCCCGCCCCGACCGCGGGCGGGCCGTCCCGGGACGCCCCCAGCCCCGGCCCTGCGACGACTCCCTCCGGAGGCGGCTGATGATTGCTCTGCTCGCGCTGTTCGGCGGCGTGGTGCTCGGTGTCGTGCTCGACCCCACGGTGCCGCAGGCGCTCCAGCCCTACCTGCCGATCGCGGTGGTCGCCGCGATCGACGCGGTGTTCGGCGGCATCCGGGCGAAACTGGACCGCATCTTCGACGACAAGCAGTTCGTCATCTCGTTCATCTTCAACGTGCTGGTGGCCGGCGTCATCGTCTACCTGGGCGACCAGCTCGGGGCGGGCGGGCAGTTGTCCACCGGCGTCGTGGTGGTTCTCGGCGTGCGCATCTTCGCCAACGCGGCCGCCATCCGGCGCCACCTCTTCCGGGCATAGGCGGGCCGATGACGCATCCGTACCGCGATACCGGGCTGGGCTGGCCACCCGAGAGGCCGGCTTCGCCGCGGGCCTCCGGCGATCCGGTGCCGGGAGCCGCGCCGCCCGGCGGCGCAGTGGTGCCCGGTGGGGCGGCCGTGCCCGGTGGTGCGGCCGTGCCCGCTGGTGCGGCCGTGCCGGGCGGTGCGGCCGCCGCGCCGGCCGACCCCGTGGGCCCGGCCGAGCCGGCCGACCACCCGGCCGACCCCGCGGATGCCGCCGAGCCGGCGGCGCCGCGGCGCGCCTCGGCCGCCGGCGTGGTGATCGCCGTGCTGCTGGCCCTGCTCGGCTTCACCCTGGCGATCCAGGTCAAGGCCGTCTCGGGCGACCCCACCCTGGGCGCGGCCCGGCAGGACGACCTGGTCCGGATCCTGTCCGACCTGGAGGCCCGGGAGCAGCGCCTGCGGGCCGACATCGCCTCCCTGGAGAGCAGCCGGCAGCAGCTGGCCTCCGGGGAGCAGGGCCGGCGCGCCGCGCTGGAGGAGGCCACCCGGCGCGCCGACGAGCTGGGCATCCTCGCCGGCACCCTGCCCGCCCGCGGCCCCGGTGTGGTGGTCCGGTTCCGCGGCGAGTCCGCGCCGATCAAGGCCCGCGCCATCCTCGACGCCGTCCAGGAGCTGCGCGGCGCCGGCGCGGAGGCGATGCAGATCGGCGGGGCCGACGGCACCCCGGTGCGGATCATCGCCTCCACCTACGTGCTGCCGGCCTCGGACGGCGGCATCGACGTGGACGGCCGGCGGCTCACCGGCCCGTACACGATCTGGGCGATCGGCGATCCGCAGACTCTTCGCCCGGCGCTGAACATTCCCGGTGGGGTGGTCGAGACGGTCGGCAACGACGGCGGTACGGTGATCGTGGAAGATGCGGGGTTGATCGACGTGACCGCGTTGCACGAGCCGATCGTCCTGCGGTACGCGCGTCCGGCCTCCTGACCGGACGCCGGGCGCCGGCACGCCGGTGCCGACAGGGCAGTGCGAGACGAAGGACCGGTAAGCGTGATTCCTGAGGACCTGCGGTACACCGCGGAGCACGAGTGGGTCGCCGCGGCGGGCGACGGCGGGGTGCGGGTGGGCATCACCCACTTCGCCCAGGACGCCCTCGGCGACATCGTGTACGTGCAGCTGCCCGAGCCGGGCACCGCCGTGCAGTCGGGCGAGTCGCTCGGCGAGGTGGAGTCCACCAAGAGCGTCTCGGAGATCTACGCCCCGGTGGCCGGCACCGTGACGGCCCGCAACGACGCGCTCGCCGACACCCCGGAGCTGATCAACACGGATCCGTACGGCGGCGGCTGGCTGGTCGAGATCCGGCCGGAGGACCCGGCCGCGCCCGAGGCGCTGCTGACCGCCTCGGCGTACCGGGACCTGACCCAGAGCTGACTGTCCGGGTCCTCCGGTGCGTGCCCGCGCGTCCGGTTGACCCCCCATTTGGGCGGTGGCTAGGCTCGCCCAGTCGACCCGCGCGCCATCGCTGGCGCCCGAACGAAACATCCGTGAGGTGGTCTGATGACGCGCCCAGACGACGAGTTTCCCCCACTCGACGTCACGTCGACACTGAACCTCGGCTCCCTCGACGAGGTGCTGGAGGGTCCCGACGCCGACGTCGTGCCCAGTCGCATGTCCGGCTCCCTGCCGCCCGGCATGGCGCTGCTCGTGGTGCGCCGCGGTCCCAACGCCGGGGCCCGGTTCCTGCTCGACCACGACGTGACGACCAGCGGTCGGCACCCGGACAGCGACATCTTCCTCGACGACGTGACCGTGTCGCGCCGGCACGCCGAGTTCCACCGCGACGGCGGCACCTTCACGGTGCGCGACGTGGGCAGCCTCAACGGCACCTACGTCAACCGGGAGCGGGTCGAGGGGGCCACCCTCAGCAACGGCGACGAGGTGCAGATCGGCAAGTTCCGGCTGGTGTTCATCGCCGGGCCGCGACCCGAGGAGGAGGGCGGCCGGCAGTGACCTCCGCCGCCGGAGCCGCCGCGGCGCGCTCCGACGCGGGCTCCGACGCGGGCGCCGCGGCGCTGATGAGCATCGGCGAGGTGCTCTCTCACCTGCGCGCCGACTTCCCCGACGCCACCATCTCCAAATTGCGGTTCCTGGAGGCCGAGGGGCTGGTCCAGCCGCGGCGCACGCCGGCCGGCTACCGCAAGTACAGCTGGGCCGACGTGGCGCGGCTGCGCTACGTGCTGACCGCCCAGCGCGACCACTACCTGCCGCTGCGGGTGATCCGCGAGCAGCTGGCCGCCCTGGACGACGACGAGGTGCCCGCGGCGGGTCGGCCGGCGCTGGTGGCCGTCGATGACCCGGCGCCGCCGGCGCCCGAGCCGGCCCGGCTGCGGCTGAGCCGTCCGGAGCTGCTGGCGCGCACCGGCATCGCCGCCGACGTGCTCACCGAGCTGGAGCGTCTGCAGCTGATCCGCCCCCGGGCCGGCGGCTGGTACGACGCCGACGCGGTGGCCGCCGCCGAGGCGGTGGTGGAGCTGATCCGCTTCGGCCTGGAGCCTCGGCACCTGCGGGCGTACCGGGCGGCCGCGGACCGGGAGGTCGGCCTCTACGCCCAGCTGCTGACCCCGCTGGCCCGCCAGAGCGACCCCGCCGCCCGGGCCCGGGTCGCCGAGGCGGTCCGGGAGCTGGCGGCGCTGTCCCAGCGGCTGCACGGGGCGCTGATCCGGGCGGGTCTGCGCGACACGCTGGGGCAGTGAGCCGCGTGCGGCCGGGTCGGGTTGGGGCGGCGCAGACCGGGTATGCGGATCACGGCGGGCCCGGGTTCGGGCTTCGTACGCGTTGGCGTGTGGCAACACTGTCCGGTGCCCCGTGTACCGTGCAGGGAAGAGGGCGAACGACACGGAGGCGGCGGTGCGCGAGCTGAGCGTGGTCGGGGTTCGGGTGGAGCTTCCGAGCAACCAGCCGATCGTGCTGCTCAGGGAGGTCGACGGCGATCGCTACCTGCCGATCTGGATCGGCGCGGTGGAGGCCACCGCGATCGCGTACGAGCAG
>DATMJT010000332.1:0-3729 GCA_035553735.1 Pilimelia sp. | reverse complement strand
GACGGGCCCGCCACCGGCCCGCGACCGCGCCGAGGCGACGGGCCCGCCGCAGGCGCGCGGCCCGGCCACGGCGGCCCGGTCATGCCCGACGCCGGCCCCGACACGGGCCCCGGTGCGCGCGGGCGCCGCGGCCGCCGGGCGGTGAGCGCGGCGGTACGCCGGCCGGGGGCCGTCGCGCGCATCCCGAGGCCCCCGTCGGGCCCGCCGTTCCTGGGCCGGCACGTCGAGCTGGACCTCCTCCTCGGCGCCCAGCCGGTGCCGGTCGTGCACGTCGTGGGACCCACCGGCGCCGGCAAGTCCGCGCTGCTCGCCGAGCTGGCGCGCCGGGCGCCCGGACGGGTCGGGGTGGGCGCGGCCGCGGCCGCCCCCGGACCGCTGCGGCTCACCTGGCTGCGCACCGCGCTGGACGCCCTGGGCGCCGACGACACCGCACGCGCCGGGCCCGACGCCGCAACGGCCCACGGCCGACCGCTCACTCTCGAGGAGCTGGAGCGGGTGGCCGCCGCCCTGGACCGACGGGTTCCGGTCGTGCTGGCCGTGGACGACGCCGGGGACCTCGACGAGGTCAGCGCCGCGGAACTGGCGTGGTTGGGGCGTCGCTGCCCGACCCTGTGTCTCGCGCTGAGTTACCGCTACCCGTCGGAGATCACCGATCGGCCGGTGGCGGCCCTGGGCGCCGGCGTGGTCCTGCGGCTGCCGCCCCTGACGGAGCAGGAGCTGGCCGACTGCGGGATCGCGGACGCGGCCGAGCGCACGGGCGGGATCCCCGCCCTGGTGGCCGCGCTGCACCGCCCGCCCGCGGTGGCGGCGTCGGTGGCGATGCACGTGGCGCGGGTACGTAGCCGCTGGATGCCGCAGCCGGCCTGGGAGATCCTGCGGGTGACCGCGGCGCTCGGCTCCCTGCGGGTCGGCGAGCTGGCGGCGCTCACCGGGCGAACGCTGGCCGAGGTGTTGGCATGCGTGGACCAGCTGGTGCATGCCCACCTGGTCACGGAGGGCCCGGGCGGGCACGTGCGGCACCGGGCCGGGCTGATCCGCGAGGCGGTGGCCGAGCAGGTCTCCACGGCGCACGGCATGCACCTGCGCGAGCGGCTGGCGCGGCACGGGCGCTGACCGCGGCGGCGGCCGAACCCGGCGCCGCCGTCGGGGACCGCAGCGGCGGCCAGGGGCCGGCTGTCGACTACCGGCTACCGGCTACCGGCGGTCGAAGCGGTACAGGTCGTATCGCTTCATGATGCCGATCAGATTGGTCGCGTAGGTCGGCGACGTGGCGTACCCGGCCTTGTGGATCTCCCGGGCGAACCGGTTGGCGTCGCCGGTGTGCTTGAACGCCGGCCGGTAGCGCGGGTTGACCACGAGGAAGTGCCCGTGGTCGGCCAGTGATCCGGCCGCGTCCCGGTACGCCCGGAACGTCGCGGTGGTCCGCCAGCACTTGCCGCGACCACACTCGCTCGTGGCGTACGAGCGGCAGCCGAGCGCGTGCGCGCCGGGCGTACCGAAGCACTTGATCCCGAAGAAGTTGTGGTCCCGGCGGGCCAGCCCGCTGCGTCCCCAGCCCGACTCCAGGATCGCCTGGGCGATGGTCACCGACGCCGGGACCCGGTACTTCCGCATGCTCTGCCGGGCCGGTCCGGCCATCCGGGCGATGAACTCCTCCGCGGTCGCCGCGGGCACCGTGGGGGGCGCCTGGCCGCACCACGGCAGGGTGGGCCGGCTCGGCCGCCAGGTCACCAGGGCATCCGAGACGTAGCGGCCGGCGCCCAGCCGGTTCCACGCGTTGCTGGCGCCGCCGGGTCCAGTGACCCGCTCACCCCACATCTGGCACCGGACCGCCAGGCCGGCGCCGCGGGCGACGGTGCCCACCCGGGCGCGGTCGGTGCCCGGGCCCCGCCGGACGGCCGCGGACGTACCGGTCACGGTGGCCGTGGCCGGGCCGCCCGTCGCGCCGCACCAGGGCACCGTCGGACGCGCGGGCCGCCACCGCAGGTAGGCATCGGCGACGTAGCGACCGTCGGCCAGCCGGTTCCAGTACGGCGACCGGCCGCGGGTGCCGGCCACCCGCTGCCCGTACACCTGACAGACCACCGTGACCCGGGCCCCCTCGGTCAACGAGCCGCGCGCCCCGTCGACGGTCGAGGGCCCGCCCCGGGTGGTGAGCGGCCCTCCGCCGGTGGCCACGGTGGCCACGGCTCGACCCGGGGGCCCGGGGCGCGCGGCGGCGCCCGGCGGGGCCGCCGCGCGCGCGGCGGCCCCGCCGGTGGCGCCGCCGGTGGCCGTCCCGGGCGGACCAAGCCCGCCGGCCGGCGGGGCCGGAGCCGCAGTCCCTCCGGGGCTTGGGTCCGCGGCAGCGGAATCCTTCGCGGAGGGCGCCGCCGCCTGTGGGTCCGCCGGCGCAGGGTCCGCCGCGAACGGGTCCGCGGCGGTGGGAACCCCGGTGCGGTCCGTGGCCGGGGCCATGGCGGCCGACCGGGCCGTGCCGCCCGGTGCGGAGGCCTGCGCCGTGGTCCCGGCGGCGACCGCGGGCACCGCGGGCGCGAGCAGGAGTGTCAGCACGGTGGCCCGGCTCACGGTCCGCGCCCCGAACGCGCGGCGGCCGCCGGTGGGGTGTGCATGCGCCATGACGTACTGATTCGGCGGGCATACCGGGCAGCTGAGCCCGCCGGGCGGGCATACCGGGCCAGCTGAGCCCGCCGGGCGGGCATACCGGTCAGCTGAACCGACCCGCGGACGCAGGCCCGACCGCGCGCCCGGGCCGGCGCGGCCGCCGCGCCGACGGCGCCGCCGGAGCAGGCGTCAGTAGGACAGGCAGACGCACTCCGTCATGAGCGCGCGGACGTTCTCCACATATCGCTTGTTGGGAATGACCAGGCCGGCGTCGGTGTCCACCGCCCCGAAGCCGACGTTGTACGCCGCCACGACCGCGTTGAGCAGGCACGGGTCGGTGTGGGTGGCGCAGTCGCCGGTCCCCCGCAGCGTGTAGTCGCCGCCGAAGTACACGTCCCCGAAGTACTTGATCAGCCAGGCCAGGTAGTTGGCACCCAGAACGGCGTTGTCCGCCGGCGAGTTGATGTCGTACGCCTGGGAGAAGCGGTTGTTGACGAAGGCGGCCGTGCCCGGCATCACCTGCATCAGCCCCACCCCGCCGTCGCACGCGACGATGTGCGCCTGCCAGCCGCTCTCCTGCCAGGCCACCGCCTTCACCAGCGGCACCGGCACCTGGAGGCCGGGCGCCGACACCGGCCAGTACGTCCGGCCCGCCGCCTCGGTGAGCAGGCGCGCCACCCGTGCGCGGGGCACCGCCGTGCCCCGGTAGGTCGGGGTGCAGCTCGGCTTGGACTTCGGCGGCGCCGGCGGCAGCCTGGTCTCCTGCGGTGGCCGGCGGCTCGGCGTGCGCGCCGGGGTGCCGGCGCGCCGCGGCGGCGCCGTCGCGCTGGTGGCCGGCCGGCTGGCGGTGGGGCGTGGGCGTGGGCTGGACGACGGTGAGCGGCGGGGGGTCGCGGTGGCCGACCGCGCCGCGGCGGCCGAGGCCGACGGGTCGGCCGAGCCCGGCTCGACCGCGGCCGAACCCGTGGGCCGCGGTCGGGCACAGCCCGCGAGCAGCATCAACAGCACCGCTCCCGCCGCCGCGAGCCGGCGGCCCGGCCGGACGCGGCCACCGCGCCGGACCGCGTCGCGGCGCCCGGGCCGCACCCCGTCGCCAACCCCGTCACGGCGCCCCGCCCGGGCGCC
>DATMJT010000331.1:0-3949 GCA_035553735.1 Pilimelia sp. | reverse complement strand
AGGGCGAGCTGCAGCACCTCGTGGCGCTTCTTCTCCCCGCCCGAGAAGCCCTCGTTGACGTTGCGCTGGGCGAACGCCGGGTCCATCTGGAGGCGCTGCATCGCCTCCCGCAGCTCGCCCGCCCAGGTGCGCAGCTTGGGCGCCTCGCCGTCGATGGCGGTCTTGGCGGTGCGCAGGAAGTTGGCCACGGACACGCCCGGCACCTCGACCGGGTACTGCATGGCCAGGAACAGCCCCGCCCGGGCCCGCTCGTCCACGGACATGGCCAGCACGTCCTCGCCGGCGGCGTTCGTCCGGTCCGCGGTGCCCCCCTGCGGCGCGGGGGCCGGATCGTCGTCGAACAGGGTCACCGAGCCGCTGGTGATCTCGTACTTGGGGTGCCCGGCGATGGAGTAGGCCAGAGTGGACTTGCCGGAGCCGTTGGGGCCCATGATGGCGTGGGTCTCCCCCGCCCGGACGGTCAGGTTCACCCCGGCGAGGATCGGCTTCAGCTCCCCCTCCGGCAACCGGACCGACACGTGCAGGTCCCGAATCTCCAACGTGCTCACCGCGTCACTCCATTGCTCGGCGTCAGACTCAGATAGATGTTCCCGTCGCGGACCTCGACGGGGTAGACGGGGACCGGCGCGCTGGCCGGCGGTCCGGTGGGCGCGCCCGTGCGCAGGTCGAAGCGCGAGCCGTGCAGCCAGCACTCCAGCGTGCAGCCGTCCACCTCGCCCTCGGACAGGGCGACGGCGGCGTGCGAGCACTCGTCGTAGACCGCGTGGAAGCTGCCGTCGTCGGCGTGCACCAGGGCGACCGGGGTGCCGTCGAGGTCGACGCTCACCACCGTCCCCTTGGCCACCTCGTCGGCGGTGCAGACCCGGATCATGCGTGCGCCTCCGCGTCCGGGGCTCCGGCGGCGGCCGGCGACCCCGGCACGGCCGGCGACCCGGCGGCGGCCGGTGCCGAGCGGGCCTCGGCGACGGCCAGCCGGGCCTCGACGGCCTCGCCCAGGCGCTCCCGCAGCTCCTCCACCGGAATCTTGTTGATCAGCTCGGCGAAGAAGCCGCGCACCACCAGCCGGCGGGCCTCGGCCTCCGGGATGCCCCGGGCCATCAGGTAGAACAGCTGCTCGTCGTCGAAGCGGCCGGTCGCGCTGGCGTGCCCGGCACCGGCGACCTCCCCGGTCTCGATCTCCAGGTTGGGCACCGAGTCCGCCCGCGCGCCGTCGGAGAGCAGCAGGTTCCGGTTGATCTCGTAGGTGTCCGTGCCGGTGGCCTGCGCCCGGATCAGCACGTCGCCGACCCACACCGTGTGCGCGCCGTCGCCCTGCAGCGCCCCGCGGTAGGCCACCCGGCTGCGGCAGTCCGGCTCCGAGTGGTCCACCAGCTGCCGGTGCTCCAGGTGCTGCGGCGCGTCGGCGAAGTACAGCCCGTACAGCTCGGCCTCGCCGCCGCGGGCGGCGTACTCCACGGAGGTGTACTGCCGCACCAGGTCGCCGCCCAGGCTGATCTGGACGTGGGTGGCGTGCGCGTCCCGACCCAGGCGGATCTTCAGGTGCTGGGCGTGTACCGCGTCCGGACCCCAGTCGGCGATCGTGATCAGGTTGAGCCGGGCGCCGTCGGCCACCGACACCTCGACGTTGTCGGCCATCGTGGCGGAGCCGACGTACTGGATCACCAGCGTCACGGCGGCGTGCCGGCCCACCTCCACGACGGTGTGCCCGTACGCCGGCACGTCGATGCCCTGGCCCACGACGCCCAGCAGCGCCGGCTCGGCGACCTGCGCGTCCGGCGCCACGGAGATCAGCACGGGCGCGGTGGCCCGGCCGTAGGCCAGCGCGCTGACCCGGTCGAACGGCGCCAGCACGCCGCCCACCCGCGGGTCGTCCCCGTCGACCGGCGTCACGGTCACGCCCGCCGGCAGCTCGTCGTACACCGGGAACGGCGCCGCCCGGCCCGGCCCGGTGGCGGCGTCCGGCGCGGTGAGCCCGCGCAGCCGCTTCAGCGGCGTGAACCGCCACTCCTCCTCCAGGCCGGTCAGCGGCGGGAAGTCCGCCACGTCGTACGAGCGCAGCGCGTGCGCCTTCGTGGCGGGCGGGGCCAGTGCGGCATTGGTCATGTCGTCGGATGCTCCATCGTCGGTTCAACGCGGCCCGCGGGCCGGCGCGGCGGACTGCCGGTGCGGCGGCGCCCGGCGACTGGTGCCGGGCCCGCCGGTCAGCCGACCGCGCCCTCCATCTGCAGTTCGATCAGGCGGTTCAGCTCCAGGGCGTACTCCATCGGAAGCTCCTTGGCGATCGGCTCGATGAAGCCGCGCACGATCATCGCCATGGCCTCGTCCTCGGACAGTCCCCGGCTCATCAGGTAGAACAGCTGGTCCTCGCTCACCTTGGACACCGTCGCCTCGTGGCCCATGGCCACGTCGTCCTCGCGGATGTCCACGTACGGGTAGGTGTCCGAGCGCGAGATGGCGTCCACCAGCAGCGCGTCGCACTTGACCGTGCTGCGGCTGTGGTGGGAGCCCTCCAGCACCTGCACCAGGCCGCGGTACGAGGTGCGGCCGCCGCCGCGGGCGATCGACTTGCTGACGATGGTGCTGGAGGTGTGCGGGGCGGCGTGCACCATCTTGGCCCCGGCGTCCTGGTGCTGGCCCTCGCCGGCCATGGCCACGCTGAGCACCTCGCCCTTGGCGTGCTCGCCGGTCAGGTACACCGCCGGGTACTTCATGGTGACCTTGGAGCCGATGTTGCCGTCGATCCACTCCATGGTCGCGCCCTCCTGGGCCACGGCGCGCTTGGTGACCAGGTTGTAGACGTTGTTGGACCAGTTCTGGATGGTGGTGTAGCGGCACCGGGCGTTCTTCTTGACGATGATCTCGACGACCGCGCTGTGCAGCGAGTCCGACGAGTAGATCGGCGCGGTGCAGCCCTCGACGTAGTGCACGTACGCGCCCTCGTCGACGATGATCAGCGTCCGCTCGAACTGGCCCATGTTCTCGGTGTTGATCCGGAAGTACGCCTGCAGCGGGATCTCCACGTGCACGCCCTTGGGCACGTAGATGAACGAGCCGCCGGACCACACCGCCGTGTTGAGCGCCGCGAACTTGTTGTCGCCGACCGGGATCACCGTGCCGAAGTACTCGCGGAACAGCTCCTCGTGCTCCCTGAGCGCGGTGTCGGTGTCCAGGAAGAGGACGCCCTGCTCCTCCAGGTCCTCGCGGATCTTGTGGTAGACCACCTCGGACTCGTACTGGGCCGCCACGCCGGCGATGAGGCGCTGCTTCTCGGCCTCGGGGATGCCGAGCCGGTCGTAGGTGTTCTTGATGTCCTCGGGCAGCTCGTCCCAGCTGGTGGCCTGCTTCTCGGTCGAGCGCACGAAGTACTTGATGTTGTCGAAGTCGATGCCGTTGAGGTCGGCGCCCCAGTGCGGCATCGGCTTGCGGTCGAACAGGCGCAGGCCCTTGAGGCGCAGGTCGAGCATCCAGGCCGGCTCGTTCTTCTTGGCCGAGATGTCGCGCACCACCACCTCGTTGAGGCCGCGCTGGGCCGCGGCGCCGGCGGTGTCCGGGTCCGCCCAGCCGTACTCGTACCGGCCGAGGGCGGCGAGCTGCTCGTCCTGACTGACGGGCTGGAGGATCTGCTCGGTCATGTATCTGTCCTCACCGTGCTGGCGACCATCGGGGCGGTCTGGGCAATCGGGGTGGTCTGGGCAATCGGGGCGTGCGGGGTGACATCGGCGGCCAGCGCCGCGCGGTGCGGGTCCGGGATGTGCGTGGTGCACACCCCGTCGCCGTGCGCGATGGTGGCCAGACGTTGCACGTGGGTGCCGATCAGGCGTGAGATCACCGCCGTCTCAGCCTCGCAGAGCTGCGGAAACTCGACTGCCACATGCGCCACGGGGCAGTGGTGCTGGCACAACTGCCCCCCGGACGCGATCGTCGACGCGTTGGCAGCGTAACCCTCGGC
>DATMJT010000330.1:0-4867 GCA_035553735.1 Pilimelia sp. | reverse complement strand
GAGTCCATGGTGTCCCTTCGAGGTAGGGCCGGCACGGCGCTGGCGCCTTGTCGGGCGGTGACCGTGCCGGGCCCGCGGGTGGCGGGCGGTCAGTCGGGGCGCAGCGGCGTGCCCGGCAGCGCCCCGGTAAGCGTCCCACCGCGCAGCGCCGGTACGCCGTTGACCAGCACGTCGTCCACTCCCTCGGCCAGCTCCCGGGGGTGCGCGTAGTCGGCGCGGTCGCGTACCCGGGCCGGGTCGAGCACGACCAGGTCAGCGGCCAGCCCGCGGCGCAGCAGGCCGCGGTCGGCCAGCCGGAACCGGCGCGCCGGGTGGGCGGCCAGGTGCACCACCGCCTCGGCCCAGCTCCAGTCGCCCAGCTCCCGCACGTGCCGGCCCAGCAGCCGGGCGAACGTGCCCCAGCCCCGCGGGTGCGGGTGGCCGCCGACGTAGACGCCGTCCGAGCCTGCCATCTGGGCCGGGTGGCGCAGCAGCTCGCGGACGGCGGCGTCGCTGTTGGTCGGCGGGTGGTTGAACACCGTGCCGGCGCGCAGCCGGGTGGCGATCAGCACGTCGGCGCAGAACGCCGCGGGCTCGGTGCCGGCCCGCGCGGCGGCCTCGGTCAGCCGCAGGCCCTCGGCCCAGGCCAGCTCGGCGGCCGGCACGTGGGCCAGGGCGATCCGGTCCCACAGCGCCGGGTCGGTCTCGGCGGCGAGCCGGCGGCGCACCCCCGGGTCGGCCAGCCGGTCGGCGACGGCGTCCGGGTCCGCGCTGGCCAGCCAGCCCGGCAGCGCGACCATCGCCAGGATCGAGCAACCGGCCAGGTACGGGTAGCTGTCGAAGGTCACGTCCAGGCCCTCGGCGCGGGCGGCGTCGAGCAGCGCGACCAGCTGCTCGCCGGGGCCGTGGTAGTGCGACACGTGCGCGGCCACGCCGCTGGCGGCGGCGATCGCGCGCACCTCGGCCATGCCGGTCGGGGCGGCCGACTCGTACCCGCGCATGTGGGTCACGTACGGCAGGCCGCGCGCGGCCACCGGGGCGCACAGGGCGGCCAGCTCGGCGGCGTCGGCGTAGCCGCCGGGCACGTACTCCAGCCCGCTGGACAGCCCGACCGCCCCCTCGTCGAGGCCCTGCTCCACCAGCCGACGCATGGCCGCCACCTCCGCCGGGGCGGCCGGGCGCGCCGCGCCGCCGAGGACGGCGTACCGGATGGTGCCGTGCGGCACCAGGTAGGCGGTGTTCAGCGCGGTGCGGCCGGCGTAGCCGGCGAGCAGTTCGGCGACGGTCACGGAGCGGCCGTCGGGCAGGTCCGGGTGGGCGCCGTTGACCGCGGCGAAGTACTCGGTGACGTAGGCCAGCGCGGCCGGGCTGGCCGGGGCGAAGGACAGCCCGTCCTGGCCGAGCACCACCGTGGTGACGCCCTGCCGCAGCGCGGCCGCCTGCACGCCCGGGTCGAAGGCCAGCGCGTCGGCGTGCACGTGAGAGTCGACGAAGCCCGGGGCGACGTACCGCCCGGTGGCGTCGATCTCCACCGGCGCGCGGGCTCCGTCCAGGCGCCCCAGGGCGGCGATCCGGCCGGCGCGCACGCCCACCTCGGCCCGGTACGGCGGTGCCCCGGTGCCGTCGAGCAGCCACCCGCCGGTGACCAGGACATCGAAGTCGGACCCGCCGCTCACCGGGTTGACCCCAGCGCCCGGGAGACCCGCGCCGCCGCCTGCGCCACCGTCGGCCCGAGCCGGCGCACGGTGGCGGCGGTCAGCCGCGACGACAACCCCGACACGCTCAGCGCCGCGGCCACCTTGTTGGTGTGGTCGAACACCGGCGCGGCGACGCAGCGCACCTCCGGCTCGTTCTCGCGGTCGTCGACGGCGTACCCGCGGGTCCGGATGCGGGCCAGCTCCGCGCGCAGCGCGGCGGGGTCGGTGATGGTCTGCGGGGTGACCGCCGGCAGCCCGGCCGCGACGACCTCGTCCACGGCGTCCTCGGGCAGCCACGCCAGGATCGCCTTGCCGGAGGCCGTGCAGTACGCCGGCGCCCAGGCGCCGACCCGCGAGGCCATCCGCACGTTGGTCTCGTTCTCGACCTTGTCCACGTAGACGATGTGCGGCGGCTCGTACACCACCAGGTGTACCGTCTCGCGGGCCTCGCGCATCAGCCGGCGCAGCTCCTCGGCGGCCACCGTGCGCAGGTCCAGGGTGGACAGGTACGCCTGGCCCAGCAGCAGCGCCCCGGGGCCCAGCCGGAACCAGCCGGTCTCCCGGTCGCGGGCCAGCAGGTTCTCGTCGACCAGCGGGGTGGCCAGCCGCAGCACGGTGCTCTTGGACAGCCCGAGCGCGTCGGCGAGCTGGGTCAGCGACAGGCCCCGTCCGGCGCCGGCGTGCGTGCGTACGTGGGCGAGCACGGCCAGCGCGCGGCGGAGCGAGGAGGACTGGTTGCGGTCGGTCACGCGGCTTCCTCGGCATGGGCGCAGCGACGGCACCGAGGATGCCACACCGCCGATCTGCCGTTCCGCGCCGCGCACAGATCATTGTGCAATGCACAACCTTCGATTAAGACTCTTGTCCGTTTTCCGCCCCGCTGCCTACCGTCACCGCGCCAGCCCACCCGCCGCACACGCAGGTAGGAGATCACCGTGAAGCTGCGCAGACTCGCCGCGTTGGCCGTCGCCGGGGCGCTCGTGTCGGCGTGCGCGCCGTCCACCTCCCAGCCCTCGGGCGGCGGTGACGAGAAGACCGGCACGCTGAAGGTCTGGCTGTACGACGAGGCCCAGCGGGCGCCGAAGGAGAAGGTGGTCAACGACGCCGTCGCCGAGTTCAAGGCCGCCCACTCCGGCGTCGAGGTGGAGGTGACCTACATCCCCACCGACCCCGGCCCGCGCGCGGAGAAGATGAAGGGCGCGTTCAACGACCCGGCCAGCGCGCCGGACGTGGTGGAGGTGGGCAACACCGACCTGGCCGGCTACGTCGCCGCCGGCGGGCTGGCCGACCTCACCGCCGACCTCGACGGCTGGGCGGAGGCCGGTGACCTGCCGGCGGACCTGAAGTCCGCCGCCACCGTCAACGGCAAGGTGCACGGCCTGCCCTGGTGGCTGGGCGTGCGGGCGCTGTACCTGCGCACCGACGTGTTCCAGGAGCTGGGCCTGAAGCCGCCGACCAGCTACGCCGAGCTGGTCGCGGCCGCCAGGCAGATCCGGGCCAAGAAGCCGGACATGCTCGGCATCGCCGTGGGCGGCCGGTACGTCTTCGGGGCGCTGCCCTTCGTCTGGGACGCCGGCGGCGATCTGGCCACCCAGTCCCGCGACCGCTACTCGGCCACCATCAACTCGCCGCAGTCGCGGGCCGGGGTGAAGGCGTACACCGACCTGTTCCAGCCCGGCATCTGCCCGGCGCAGCAGTGCGTGGACCTGACCGGCGGCAAGACCGTCGAGGCGTTCGCCGCCGGCAAGGCGGGCATGGCGATCCTGCCCAACTCCAGCCGCGGCCCGGTCGAGGCCGGTTCGGTGAAGGGCAAGTACGCGGTGGTCCCGCTGCCGGGTTCCAAGCCGGGCTCGATCGCCCCGGCGTTCGCCGGCGGCCAGGACCTGACGGTGATGGCCAGCACCAAGCGCCGCACGCTGGCCGTGGAGTTCCTCAAGCTGCTGGGCGGCAAGAAGTACCAGCTGGCCATGTACGACGCGATGGGCAACCTGCCCACGCTGGCCTCGGCCCGCGCCGAGGTGGTCGGCAAGGAGCCGTTCCTGAAGCCGTTCGTCGACACCATCAACGCCGGCACCAGGTTCGTGCCGGTGACCCCGGCCTGGGGCAAGATCGACGCGCAGCTGGTCGTGCCCAACATGCTGCAGAAGATCATCACTGGCAGGGCCGGCATCGACGCGGCCACCGACGAGGCGGCGTCGGCGATGAACGCGGCCTTCGCCGAGCAGTAGCGCGCCGGCCCTTGTCCACCGTGAACGCCCCGCCCGTGCTGGCGGCGCCGCAGCCCGTGCCGGTCCGCCGGCGCGGGCTGCGGCCGCGGCCGCCGCGGCGCGGCCCCCGGTCGCGGTGGATGCCGGCGTGGCTGCTGCTGCCCACCGCGGCGGTGCTGCTGCCGCTGTTCGGCTACCCGCTCTACCAGCTGGGCCTGCTGTCCGTGCTGGACTACCGGCAGCCGCAGGTCTCCGGCGGGCAACCGACCCGGTTCGTCGGCGCGGACAACTACGCGGCGCTGCTGCGCGACCCGCAGTTCTGGTCGGTGCTGGCCCACACCGTGGGCTTCGCCGCCGTCTGCGTGGTGGCCACCCTGGCGGTCGGCGCGGCGCTGGCCGTGCTGCTCACCCGGGTGGGCCGGGTGGCCCGGCTGGCGCTGTCGTTCGCCGCGCTGGGCGCCTGGGCCGCCCCGGCCATCACCGGCTCCACGGTGTGGATGTTCCTCTTCGACACCAACCTGGGGCTGGTCAACGAGCTGCTCGGGCTCGGCGCCCACAACTGGATCTACGACAAGTACTCGGCGTTCGCCCTGGTCGGCGCCGCCGTCGTGTGGCACTCGTTCCCGTTCGTGATGATCACGCTGTACGCGGGCATCAAGGCCATCCCCGAGGAGGTGCTGGAGGCCGCGGCCCTGGACGGCGCCTCGGCGGTGACCACCTTCCGCCGGGTGACCGTGCCGATGCTGCGCCCGCTGATCCTCATCGTGGTGATCCAGTCGATCATCTGGGACTTCAAGATCTTCACGCAGATCTACGTGATGACGGGGGGTGGCGGCATCGCCGGGCAGAACCTGGTGCTCAACGTGTACGCGTACCAGAAGGCGTTCGCGTCCTCCGAGTACAGCCTGGGCGCGGCGATCGGCGTGATCATGCTGGTGATCCTGCTCGCGGTCACGCTGCTCTACCTGCGGGTGCTGCGCCGCG
>DATMJT010000329.1:0-3330 GCA_035553735.1 Pilimelia sp. | reverse complement strand
GCGCCGCTGCTGTGCCTGACCAAGGCGGATCTGGCGGGCCCCGAGGCGGTGCTGGACTACTACGCCGAGCTGGACCTGCCGTACGTGCTGTGCCGGCCGGACGTGGAGCCGGACCCACTGCGCGGCGCCCTCGCCGGCCGGGTGTCGGTCCTGGTCGGCCACTCCGGGGTCGGCAAGTCCACGCTCGTCAACCGGCTGGTGCCGGACGCGGCGCGGGCCGTGGGCGCGGTCAGCGCGATCGGCAAGGGCAGGCACACCTCCACGTCGGTGGTGGCCCTGCCGCTGCCGGCCCACCCGCCGGCCGCGCCGGAGCCGGGGTGGATCATCGACACGCCCGGCATCCGCAGCTTCGGGCTGGCCCACGTCGGCGCCGACAGCCTGCTCCACGGGTTTCCCGACCTGGTGGACGCCACCGTCGACTGCCCGCCGAACTGTGAGCACGCCGCGGCGGAGGAGCACTGCGCCCTGGACGCCTGGGTGGCCGCAGGGCGCGCGGACCCGCGCCGGCTGGCCTCGTTCCGCCGCCTGCTGGCCTCCCGCACCGGCGAGGAGCCCGGGTGAGCCGCCGCCACCCCGGCCAGGCCGGGCTGAAGTAGGTTGCCGGGCATGACCCGCTACGCCGACGACCTCGCCCTGGCACACGTCCTGGCCGACAGCGCCGACTCCATCGCGATGGCGCGGTTCCGCGCGCTCGACCTGCACGTCGCGGCGAAGCCGGACCTGACCCCCGTCTCGGACGCCGACACCGCGGTGGAGCAGGCGCTGCGCGCCATCCTGGGCCGCAGCCGCCCGCGGGACGGGGTCCTGGGCGAGGAGTACGGCGACGGCGGCGCCACGGGCGGCCGCCGCTGGGTCATCGACCCCATCGACGGCACCAAGAACTTCATCCGCGGCGTGCCGATCTGGGCGACCCTGATCGCCCTGATGGACGGTGACGCCCCGGTGGTCGGCCTGGTCTCGGCGCCGGCGCTCGGCCGCCGCTGGTGGGCCGGCACGGGGCTGGGCGCCTTCGCCGGCCGGCACACCACCGCCGCGCAGCCGATCCGGGTCTCGGGAGTCGACCGGCTCGGCGACGCCAGCTTCTGCTACTCCAGCCTGACCGGCTGGGAGTCGGGCGGCCGGCTCGGGCCGATGCTGGACGTGCTGCGGTCCTGCTGGCGCACCCGGGCGTACGGCGACTTCTACGGCTACATGCTGGTCGCCGAGGGCGCGGTGGACGCGATGGCGGAGCCGGAGCTGTCGCTGTGGGACCTGGCCGCGCTGGTGCCCATCGTGCTGGAGGCGGGCGGTTCCTTCACCGACCTCGCCGGCCGACCGGGCACGGCCGGCGGCCCGGCGGGCGGCAGCGCCGTGGCCACCAACGGGCGCCTCCACGCCGAGGTGCTCCGGCGCCTGGCCCCGGCCGGCGCGGCAGCCGCACCGCCCCTCGGCCCGGGGGCCGACCCGGACCGGCGCCCCGGGCCGGCGGACCCGGCCACGCGTCCCGGGCCGCCGGCGGCCGGCTGACCCGGCGGCGGGACTGTCCTCGCTCCCGCCGAATCCGTCAACCTGGACGGTCTATCCTCGCCAGGTGGTGTCCAGCGGGTGGCTCTTCCTGGCGGCGATGATCGCGGCGTACGGCGTGGCCAACCTGCTGCAGTCGGTCGCCGCTGCCCGGACCACCGTGCACCACACCCTCGACCCGGGCCTGCTGCTGCGGCTGGCCGGTCACCGGACGTACCTGGTGGGGCTCGGCTGCCAGCTGCTCGGCTTCGTACTGGCGTTCCTGGCGCGCCGCGACCTGCCGCTGTTCCTGGTGCAGGCCAGCGTGGCCGCCGGGCTCGGCGTGACGGCCGTCCTCGGTGTCCTGGTGCTCAAGTGGCGGCTGCCCGCGGCCGAAATCGCCCTGCTCGTGCTGCTGTTCCTGGGGATCGGGGCGCTCGTGGTCTCCGCCCAGCCGGCCCCCTCCCGCCAGCTGGGCACCGCCGGCCTGGTGGCGCTCGCGGCGACGCTGGTGGTGATCGCCACGGCCTCGTTCTGGACGGTGCGGCTGCACGGCGCCGTCGGGTCGGTGGCCCTGGGGTCGCTCGCCGGCCTGGGCTTCTCGGCCGCCGCGGTCGCGGCGCGACCGCTGGCCTCCGTGGGCTCCGCCGACGAGTTCGTCACGTCCCCGCTGCTCTACCTGTTGATCGCCCACTCCGTCGTCGGCCAGCTCCTGCTGGGCCTGGCCATGCAGCGCGGCTCCACCACCGCGGCGGTGGCGGCGATGGACGCCGCGGGCGCCGTGCCGGCGGCGGTCGTCGGCCTGCTGTTGCTCGGTGACCGCATCACGCCGGGTCTGGAGTGGCTGGCCGGCGCCGGCTTCCTGATCACTCTCGCCGCCGTCCTGGGTCTGACCAGGTACGCCGCGCCGCAGCACCACCACGTCGTGGCCCCCACGGACACCCGCTCGGCGCGCACCACGCGCAGCGGCCTGGCGGTGCGCACGCCCAGCCGGTGAGCCCGACCGCCGCCCGGCCACCGAGCCCGGCCGCCGCCCGGCCACCGAGCCCGACCGGCAAGCCCGGCCGCCGAGCCCGGCCGCGCCGCGGCCCGCGCCGGGGGGGCACCCCCGCCGGCGCCCTATCGGGGCTGCGCCGGTGGCCCGGCGGCCGCGCCGCCGGGACGCCGGTACTGCGCGGTACGCAGCTCGGTCACGTCGTGCACGGCGCCGCGCAGCATGGGCCGGTCCCCGCCGTCGCGGGTCACCACCACCCGCAGCCACCGCCGACCCGGCGCCAGCACGGTCAGCGCCGCCCGACCGCCGTTCGCCCAGACACCCGCCAGGAGCCGGCGCAGGGCTGCCCGGTCGGCCGGGTCGAGTCCCCGCACGGCCGCGGCGGGGCTGAGCGGTCCCGCAGGTCGGCCCAGCAGCGCCGGCAGGTGCGGCGAGTGCCACCAGGCCCCGGCGCCGCGCCAGGGGTCCCAGCGGAAGGCCGCCGTGCCGGCCACCCGCTCGGCCGCCACCAGGTCGGGGTAGTGCCGCTCCGCCTCCGAGCACGCCCGCGACCCGCCGGGGTCGGCACCGGGCGGCGACGCAGCGGCGGCACCCGGTACCGGGGCGGTGACGCCCGGTGGCCCGGCGGCGGGGTCCCCCACGGCCGGGTCTGCCGGCGGTGCGGGGCTGCCGCGGGGCTGCCGCGGCGGCAACAGCCGGTCGGCGCCGCCGCCGACCTGCGGTGCGACTCCGGCCACCACCGCCGCCGCGATCTGGACCAGCTTCGTGTTCGACCGCTGGGACCACTCGGCGAGCAGGACGAACGCCTCCTCGGGGGTGATCCGGTGGCGGCCCATGAGCACGCCCTTGGCCTG
>DATMJT010000328.1:0-4499 GCA_035553735.1 Pilimelia sp. | reverse complement strand
GGTCACCACCACCTCGTCGACGACCGGCTCCAGCAGCTCCAGCACCCCGGCCACATCCTTGTCGGCGAAGACCGCCACGACGGCCACCAGCCGGCGGAACGCGAACTCCTCCGCCAGCGCGGCGACCGTGGCGGCCATGCCGTGCGGATTGTGCGCGCCGTCCAGCAGGATGGTCGGCGCGCTGCGCACCCGCTCCAGCCGACCCGGCGAGCTGGCCGCGGCGAAGCCCTCGCGCACCACCTCCGGGTCCAGCTGCTTGTGCGCACCGGCGCCCAGGAACGCCTCCACGGCGGCCAGCGCCACGGCGGCGTTCTGCGCCTGGTGGGCGCCGTGCAGCGGCAGCAGCACATCGTCATAGACGCCACCCAGGCCCTGCAAAGTCAGCAGCTGTCCGCCGACGGCCAGCGCCCGACGCAGGACCCCGAACTCGGCGCCCTCCCGGGCGATCGTCGCACCCACCTCGGCGCAGCGCCGCAGCAGCGGCTCGGCCGCCGGCTCCTCCTGCGCGGCGCAGACGACGGTCGCGTCGGCATGGATGATGCCGGACTTGGCCAGCGCGATGTCGGCGAGCGTGTCGCCCAGCCACTCGGTGTGGTCCAGCCCGATCGGGGTGACCACGCAGATCGGGGCGTGCAGCACGTTGGTGGCGTCCTCCGCGCCGCCCAGCCCCACCTCGACCACCGCCACGTCGACCGGGGCGTCGGCGAACGTGGCCAGCGCCAGCGCGGTGGTCATCTCGAAGTACGTCAGCGACTGGTCCTGCCGGGCGTCGAGCAGCTCCGCGATCGGCGCCACCTCCCGGTACGCCGCCACGAACCGCTCCTCGTCGACCGGCTCGCCGTCCAGGCTGATCCGCTCCCGCACCGTCTCCAGGTGCGGGCTGGTGTACCGGCCGGTGTGCAGCCCGTGCGCCCGCAGCAGCGCGTCGATCATCCGGGCGGTCGAGGTCTTGCCATTGGTCCCGGTCAGGTGAATCGACGGGTACGCCCGCTGCGGGCTGCCCAGCGCGTCCATCAGTCGCTGCATGCGGCCCAGGTCGAACACCATCCGGACGTTGCCCCGCGCGAGCAGGGCCGCATCGACGGCCGCGAACTGCTCCCGAACGCCGGCCTCCCCGCGCCCGCTCACCGGATCACCTGGCCCGGCTCAGCGACACGCACCCACGCCCAGCCCGCGACCCGCTGACCCCGGCCGCTCATGCGGGCGGCAGACTGTCCAGGGCGGCGGCGATACGGGCCAGGTCGGCCTCCGCCGCCGCCAACCTCGCGGTGATCTTGTCGACCACCTCGGGCGGCGCCTTGTCGACGAAGGCCGGGTTGCCGAGCTTGGCGCGGCACTGCGCCGCCTCCTTCTCGGCCGCCGCCCGGTCCTTGGTCAGCCGGGCCCGCTCCGCGCCCACGTCGATGCTGCCACGGGTGTCCAGCTCCACCGTGACCCCGTCGAGGGCGGTGAGGGTGGCCGAGGCGGCGAAGTCAGGCCCCGGCTCGTCCAGCCGGGCCAGGGAGCGCACGAGCGGCTCGTGCGGCGCCAGCCCGAACGCCGAATCCAGGCCGCGCAGCCGGGCGGCGACCCGCTGCCCCGGCCGCAGGCCCTGGTCGGCGCGGAACCGGCGGATCTCGGTCACCACGGCCTGCACGGCGGCGACGGCGTGCTCGGCATCGGGGTCCAGCCGCGCCGGGTCGGCGGTCGGCCAGGCAGCGGTCACCACCGTGCGGCCACCGGTCAGCGCAGTCCACAGCTCCTCGGTGACGAACGGGATGACCGGGTGCAGCAGGCGCAGCAGCGCGTCGAGCACCTCGCCGAGCACCCGCCGGGTGGCGTCCGCGGCCGGGCCGTCCGCCGCCAGCACCGGCTTGGCCAGCTCGACGTACCAGTCACACACCTCGTCCCAGGCGAAGTGGTACAGACCGTCGCAGGCCTTGGCCAGTTCGTACGCCTCGAAGCGGCCGTCCGCCTCGGCGATCGCCCGCTGGAGCCGGGACAGGACCCAGCGGTCCACGGTGGACAGCTCGTCGGGCGGCGGCAGCGGGCCGTCCACCGTGGCGCCGTTGAGCAGCGCGAACCGGGTGGCGTTCCACAGCTTGTTGCAGAAGTTGCGGGAGCCCTGACACCACTCCTCGCTGACCGGCACGTCGGCACCGGGGTTGGCGCCGCGGGCCAGGGTGAACCGGGTGGCGTCGGCGCCGAACCGCTCGATCCAGTCGAGCGGGTCGACCACGTTGCCGAACGACTTGGACATCTTCTTGCCGAACTGGTCGCGCACCATGCCGTGCAGGGCCACCACCCGGAACGGCGGCGCGCCACCCATGGCGTACAGGCCGAACATCATCATCCGGGCGACCCAGAAGAAGAGGATGTCGTAGCCGGTGACCAGCACACTGGTCGGGTAGAAGCGGCGCAGGTCCTCGGTGTCGTCCGGCCAGCCCAGGGTGGAGAACGGCCACAGCGCGCTGGAGAACCAGGTGTCCAGCACGTCCTCGTCCTGGCGCCAGCCGTCGCCGGTCGGCGGCTGCTCGTCGGGGCCGACGCACACCACCTGGCCGTCCGGGCCGTACCACACGGGGATGCGGTGCCCCCACCACAGCTGCCGGGAGATGCACCAGTCGTGCATGTTGTCGACCCAGGCGAAGTACCGCTTGGCCAGCTCCGGCGGCTCGATGCGCACTCGGCCGTCGCGCACCGCGTCGCCGGCGGCGGCGGCCAGCGGGCCGGTGTTGACGAACCACTGCAGCGACAGCCGCGGCTCGACGGTGGTGCGGCACCGCGAGCAGTGCCCGACCGCGTGCGTGTACGGGCGCCGTTCCGCGACGATCCGACCCTGTGCGCGCAGAGCCGCCACGATCGCCGGCCGGGCCTCGAAGCGGTCCAGGCCGAGGAACGGCCCGTGCGCGGTGATCACTCCGCGCTCGTCCATGACCGTGAGGCTGGGCAGGCCGTGCCGCTGCCCGATCTCGAAGTCGTTCGGGTCGTGCGCGGGCGTCACCTTGACCGCGCCGGTGCCGAAGGCCGGGTCGACGTGGGCGTCCGCGACGATCGGGATCCGCCGCCCGGTCAGCGGCAGCTCGACCTCGGTGCCGACGAGGTGGCGGTAGCGCTCGTCGTCGGGGTGCACCGCCACGGCGGTGTCGCCCAGCATGGTCTCCGCCCGGGTGGTGGCCACCACGATCCCGTGGTCGTCGTCGCCGTACCGGATCGACACCAGCTCGCCGTCGTCGTCGCTGTGCTCGACCTCGATGTCGCTCAGCGCGGTGAGGCAGCGCGGGCACCAGTTGATGATCCGCTCGGCACGGTAGATCAGGCCGTCGGCGTACAGCCGCTTGAAGATGGTGCCCACGGCGCGCGACAGCCCGTCGTCCATGGTGAACCGCTCGCGGCTCCAGTCCACGGAGTCGCCGAGCCGCCGCATCTGCCCCAGGATGGCCCCGCCGGACTCGGCCTTCCAGCGCCACACCCGGTCGACGAACTCGGTACGCCCCAGGTCGTGCCGGGACAGGCCCTGCGCGGCGAGCTGCCGCTCCACCACGTTCTGGGTGGCGATCCCGGCATGGTCCGTGCCCGGCAGCCACAGCGCGGCGTAGCCCTGCATCCGCTTACGCCGCACGAGGGTGTCCTGGATGGTGTGGTCCAGGGCGTGGCCGACGTGCAGCGAGCCGGTCACGTTGGGCGGCGGGATGACGATGGAGAAGGTTGGCCGGGCGGCGTCGGCCGAGCCGGGCTCAGCGGGCTCGGGGGTGAACAGTCCGTCGGCCACCCACTGCTCGTACCGCCGCTGTTCTACCTCGCCGGGCACGTACTGGCCGGGCAGGACGGGGGCGGCGGCGTGCGGCGGGAGGGTCTCGGTCACCCTGCGAGTCTACGAAGGGCCCGGCCGCCGCGACGTACGCCCCGGGGGATGTCGACCCGGAGCGGACGCCGCCGGGACGATCGTCCATCCCGATCGCAGGGTGCCCGGGTGAGCCGGCCGCGACCCTGCCGTCAGTTACCGGCAGACGCCTACCACGCTCGGTATCGCGCGCGGCGCCGACCCGGCCCATCGGGCGGTTGTCCGTGCCCCGCCGCCAGGAATCGACGACCAACAAGCGGGCCTGGAAAGCACTAAGGGCGACCCCGAGGGGTCGCCCTTAGTGAAAGATTGTCCGGCGGCGTCCTACTCTCCCACACCCTCCCGAGTGCAGTACCATCGGCGCTGAGAGGCTTAGCTTCCGGGTTCGGAATGGGACCGGGCGTTTCCCTCTCGCTATGACCGCCGTAACTCTATGGAGATGTGTCGGGCCTGCCCGGTGGCTTTCGGGTGGGCCTTCCTGCTGTTCCCGACCGCATCTCGGGAACCGCACAGTGGACGCAAGCAGTCTTCCCTTTCCCCGCGAGCGGGGAGTGGGGTGTGGTCAAGCCCTCGGCCTATTAGTACCGGTCAGCTCCACGCATTGCTGCGCTTCCACTTCCGGCCTATCAACCCGATCGTCTAGTCGGGGGCCTTACCAGGTTGACCCTGTGGGAGA
>DATMJT010000327.1:0-5606 GCA_035553735.1 Pilimelia sp. | reverse complement strand
CAGCGCCACCAGGTGCGCCGCCGGCTCCGCGTAGTCGATGCCGACGCAGCGGTCGCCGGAGAACCGGAACGAGGTGAGGCTGGCCAGCCCGCACTGCCGGCGGCGCGGGTCGTGCCACAGCCGCTTGCGCTCGACGTGCCGGCGCAGCGTCCAGATCGGCAGCTGGTGCGACACGCAGACCGCCTCCCGGCCCGCGGCGGCGTCCCGGGCGGCGGCCACCGCCGCGTACATCCGCGCCGCGATGGCCGTGTACGGCTCGCCCCAGGACGGGGTCACCGGGTCGCGCAGCACCCACCAGTTGCGCGGGTCGCGCAGCGCGCCGTCGCCCACCGAGACCCGCTTGCCCTCGAACCAGTTGACGCTCTCCAGCAGCCGCTCGTCGGCGTGCACCGGCAGCTTGAACTGGGCGGCGATCGGCTCGGCGGTCTCCATGGCCCGCTCCAGCGGGCTGGCCACCACGTGGGCGATGTCCCGGTCGGCCAGCGCCTCCGCGGCCGCTTTCGCCATCTGCACGCCCAGCTCCGACAGGCGGAAGCCCGGCAGCCGCCCGTAGAGGATCTGCTCCGGGTTGTACACCTCACCGTGCCGCAACACGTGCACCACCGTGGTGGTCATGCCGCCGCCCCGGCGGCGGCCGCGGCCGCCGCGGCCGCCGGCAGCGCCGCGGCGAACTGGTCGAGGGCCGCGTCGTCCAGCGCGGCGGAGACGAACCAGGACTCGTACGCGCTGGGCGGCAGGTACACGCCGCGGGCGAGCGCGGCGTGGAAGAACGCCGCGAACGCCTCGGTGTCCTGCCGGGTCGCGGAGGCGTAGTCGGTGACCGGCGCGTCGGTGAAGAAGATCGAGAACATGCTGCCGGCCGCGGACAGCCGGTGCGGCACCCCGGCGGCGGACAGCGCCTCGGTGACCAGCCGGCCGACCGTGGCGGCGGTGTCGTCCAGCCGGCGGTACAGCGCGTCGTCGGCCAGCCGCAGGGTGGCCAGGCCGGCGGCGCAGGCCAGCGGGTTACCCGAGAGGGTGCCGGCCTGGTAGACCGGGCCCACCGGGGCGAGCCGGGCCATGATCTCGGCGCGGCCGCCGAACGCCGCCGCCGGCAGGCCACCGCCCATCACCTTGCCGAAGGTCCACAGGTCGGCGTCGACCGGCTCGCCACGGGCGGCGCTGTACCCCGCCCAGCCGGACCGGGCGACGCGGAACCCGGTCATCACCTCGTCGACGATCAGCAGCGCGCCGTGGGCGTGCGCGATCCGGGCCAGCGCCGCGTTGAAGCCCGGCGCGGGCGGCACCACGCCCATGTTGCCCGGCGCGGCCTCGGTGATGACCGCGGCGATCTGCTCGCCCTGCGCGGCGAAGGCGGCCTCGACCGCGGCCACGTCGTTGTAGGGCAGCACGATGGTGTCGCCGGCGGCGGCCCCCGTCACCCCCGGCGAGTCGGGCAGCCCGAGGGTCGCCACCCCGGAACCCGCGGCGACCAGCAGCGCGTCCACGTGGCCGTGGTAGCAGCCGGCGAACTTGACGATCTTCGGACGCCCGGTGTGGCCGCGGGCCAGCCGCAGCGCCGACATGGTGGCCTCCGTGCCGGAGTTGACCAGCCGCACCTGGTCGGCCGGCGTCCGGGCCACCAGCTCGGCGGCGAGCTCCACCTCGCCCGGCGTGGGCGTGCCGAAGCTGGTGCCGGCCGCGGCCGCCGCGCGCAGCGCCGCGACCACCTCCGGGTGGGCGTGGCCGAGCAGCAGCGGCCCCCACGAGCACACCAGGTCGACGTAGCGGCGACCGTCCGCGTCGTACAGCCACGGGCCCGCGCCGCTGACCATGAAGCGGGGGGTGCCGCCGACGGCCCGGAAGGCCCGCACGGGCGAGTTCACCCCGCCCGGGGCGAGGGCCCGGGCGCGGTCGAAGAGGGCCTGCGAGGCCGGCGCCTCGGAGGGGTACGGCGCCGGGCCGGCGGCGTGGGTCTCGGTCACAGTGCCCCCATTCTGGCAGCGTGGCGACCCGGGCCGGCAGCGGCCCCGGCCCTGGTAGGGAACGTCACGCCGGGTGCCCGCCCGGGCACCGCGCGGCGTGCGCCGGGGCGTCGCAACCGGGCCGGGGTGAATGGTCCGCGATAGGGTGGCGATGTGGAAGGACCGGAGCTGACCATCGCCGTGCGGCGCGGCAGCGGCGAGGCCGTGGTGCGCCTCGACGGCGAGGTCGACATGGCCTCGGCGGCCCGGCTCAGCGCGGTGGTCAACGAGATCCTCGCCGATCCGCCCGGGCGGATCGTGCTCGACCTGGGCGGCGTGACCTTCTGCGACTCGCAGGGGCTGGGCACCCTGGTGGTGCTCAGTCGCAAGGCGACGACCGCGCAGAGCGTGCTGGTGCTGACCAACGTGGGCGACTTCCTGCTCCGGGTGTTGGACATCACGGGCCTGCGTTCGGCGCTGATGATCCGCAACGAGTCCGCGGTCAACTGACGCCGCGACGGCGCACCGGCGAACGCGAGGCCGACCTCGTACCGCTCGATGAACGCGTGGGCGCGCTGCTCGATGAACGCGTGGGCGCGCTCCGGTCGACCCGCCAGCTCGACGCGCGTGAACCCCGTCCCGCTCCCGCGCGTCCGTGGCCGGACGCTGGCGCCCGCGCCGACACCACGCGCCGGCGGCGGGGCGGCTCAGGGGTGCCGGCGGGCCTCGTCGAGGATCTCCAGCGCCCGCTGGCCGGCGGCCGCGGCCGCGGCCGGGTCCGCGCCGTCGAGGGCGCCGCGCAGCACCTCCGTGGCCCGCTCCACCGCGCCGCTCAGCGCGCTCCACTGGGCCTCCCGCTCACGGACCAGCTCGGCCTGGCGCGCCGACTGCCGGGTCTTGGCCCACAGGTCCACGAAGATGGAGACCTTGGCCCGCAGCACCCAGGGGTCGAACGGCTTGGTGAGGTAGTCCACCGCGCCGACCGCGTAGCCGCGCAGCGCCAGCTGGGCGTCCCGGTCCGCGGCGGTCAGGAAGATGATCGGTACGTGCCGGGTGCGCTCCCGCCGCTTGATGTGGCTGGCCGTCTCGAAACCGTCCATGTCGGGCATCTGGGCGTCCAGCAGGATGACGGCGAAGTCGTCGACGAGCAGCTGCTTGAGGGCCGCCTCGCCGCCCTCCACCGCAACCGGCTCGACCGGCAGGCCCTGCAGGATCGCCTCCAGAGCCAGCAGATTCTCCCGGCGGTCGTCGACGAGCAGGGCCTTGGCCTGATCACCCACGGATCTCCTCCTCCTGGTCCCGGCCGCGGGATCCGCGCCATCGCCCACTGTCGCTCACCGCGGCACGTCCCGGCTACCCCGGGCCACCCAGGAGGCCATCAGCTCCAGGAGCCTGTCCAGGTCGACCGGCTTGGTGATGTAGTCGCTCGCCCCCGCGATCACGGCGGCCTCGCGGTCGCCGGGCATCGCCTTGGCGGTGAGGAACACCACCGGCAGGTCGGCGAACCGGTGGTTGCGGCGGATCGCCCGGGTCGTCTCGTAACCGTCCTGATCGGGCATCATCGCATCCATCAACACGATGTTCACGTCCGGGTGCTCGGCGAGCAGCCGGACACCCTCCACACCGCTGTCGGAGTAGAGCACGGTCATGCCGTGCAGCTCCAGGGCGCTGGTGAGGGCGAACACGTTGCGCACGTCGTCGTCGATGATCAGTACCGTCACGCCCTCGAGCTGGCTGGCCGCCGGGCTGGTGCTGCGCCCGTCGTGCGCCGGGCGCAGCATGGGCGGCATCGTGCGCGGCGGCAGCCCGAGCGTCGGGCCGGGCAGCCCGACCGCCTCGGGCACCAGCACGTCCGGCACGTACAGGGTGAAGGTGGAGCCCTCGCCCGGCACCGAGGAGACGGTGATCGTGCCGCCGAGAAGCCGGGCCAGCTCCCGGCTGATCGACAGGCCCAGGCCGGTGCCGCCGTACTTGCGGCTGGTGGTGCCGTCCGCCTGCTGGAACGCCTCGAAGATCAGTTCGAGCTTCTCGTCGGAGATGCCGATGCCGGTGTCGGTGACCCGGAACGCGACCACCTGGCGGGCGGTCAGCAGCGTCGGCACGTCGAACACCGTGCCCGCCGGGGCCGGGCCGATGTCCAGGGTCACCTCGCCGGAGTCGGTGAACTTCACCGCGTTGGACAGCAGGTTGCGGATGATCTGCTGGAGCCGCTGGGCGTCGGTGACCAGCGACGCCGACAGGCCCGGCAGCACCCGTACGCCGAACCGCAGCCCCTTGTCCTCGGCCTGGGGGGCGAACGCCTGCTCGACGTAGCGGCGGATGTCGTCGTACTGCACCTCCGCGGGCTGCACGTCCATCCGGCCCGCCTCGATCTTGGACAGGTCGAGGATGTCGTCGATGAGCGCCAGCAGGTCCGAGCCGGCCCCGTGGATCGTCCGGGCGAACTCGATCTGCTTGGCCGTGAGGTTACGCTCCGGGTTGTCCGCCAGCAGCCGGGCCAGCAGCAGCAGCGAGTTGAGCGGGGTGCGCAGCTCGTGGCTCATGTTGGCCAGGAACTCCGACTTGTACGCCGACGCCCGGGCCAGCTGCTGGGCCTTCTCCTCCAGCCCCAGCCGCGCCATCTCGATCTCGCGGTTCTTGGTCTCGATGTTGACGTTCTGCTCCGACAGCAGCTGCGCCTTCTCCTCCAGCTCGGCGTTGGTCCGCTGCAGCTCCGCCGACTGCTCCTGCAGCTCGTGGGCCAGCCGCTGGGACTGGTCGAGCAGCTCCTCGGTGCGCCGGTTGGCCTGGATGGTGTTCAGTGCGATGCCGATCGTGGTGACCAGCCGCTCCAGGAACGTCACGTGCAGGGTGGAGAAGGCCAGGGCGGAGGCGAACTCGATGACGCCCAGCACGTCGCCCTCGAACAGGATCGGCAGGATCACCACGTCGCGCGGGGCGCTGGTCAGCAGCCCGGAGCGCAGGGTCAGCTCCTCGGCGGGGTTGGCGCCCACCCGGATGGTGCGCCGGGAGGCCGCCGCCTGGCCGACCAGGCCCTCGCCGGCGTGGAAGACCACCTCCTGGCCGCCGGCCACGTAGCCGTACGAGGCGGTCAGCCGCAGCCGGCCGGCGTCCTCGGCGAGGAAGAACGCGCCGAGCTGGGCGTCGACCAGCGGCGTCACCTCGGTCATGATCATGCCGCAGACCTCGCCGAGGTCCCGCTGGCCCTGCAGCAGGCCGCCGATGCGGGCGAGGTTGGAGTCCAGCCAGCCCTGCTCGGCGTTCTCCTTCGTGGTCTCGCGCAGGTTGGCGATCATCTGGTTGATGTTGTCCTTGAGCTCCGCCACCTCGCCCTCGGCCTCCACGGCGATGCGCTGGGTGAGGTCGCCGCGGGTCACCGCGGTGGACACCTCGGCGATGGCCCGCAGCTGGGTGGTCAGGGTGGACGCCAGCTGGTTGACGTTCTCGGTGAGGTCCCGCCAGGTACCGGAGACGCCCTTGACCTGCGCCTGGCCGCCCAGCTTGCCCTCGGTACCGACCTCGCGGGCCACCCGGGTCACCTCGTCGGCGAACGACGACAGCTGGTCCACCATCGTGTTGACGGTCTGCTTGAGGGCCAGGATCTCGCCCTGCGCGTCCACCGTGATCTTCTGCGACAGGTCGCCGCGGGCCACCGCGGTGGCC
>DATMJT010000326.1:0-11770 GCA_035553735.1 Pilimelia sp. | reverse complement strand
GAGGTGGTCGCCGCCAGCTGGGATTCGGTGATCTTCGACGTGGGCCGCGAGTCGCTGGTGCGGGTGCCGATGATGGAGCCGGAGCGGGGCAGCCGGCAGCACGTCGGCGCGCTGTTCGACCGCTGCGCCAGCGCCAAGGATCTCCTGGAGATCATTACTTCCGGCTGACGCCGCCCCGGCCGACCACCGCCCGACGGCGTTGCGCCGGCCCGGTGGGTCGCCCACACCCGCCCGCTCGATCACCGCCCGGCGGCGCCGCGCCGGGCGGTGATCGCCCACCGCGAAACACGGTGCGCGTCGGGGGACGCGCGCCGGGTGGCGCGGTAGGTTTCAGGCAACGGATCGTGGAGGAGGCGCACGCATGGCAAGCCGAGACACCGGAGGGCAGTCGCAGTCCGGCCGGTCCCGCCGGGACGAGGAGATCGACGACGGCCCGGCCCCCGCCGCCAACCCCGAGGTCGCCGAGCGGCACGCCGAGCTGACCGAGGACGTGGACGACCTGCTCGACGAGATCGACTCGGTCCTCGAGGAGAACGCCGAGGAGTTCGTCCGCGGCTACGTGCAGAAGGGGGGCGAGTAGCCCGCACCGCGCTCGCGGGCGGGATACTGTGCTTCCACCGCACCGGCGGGCCCGGCCAGCGCCGCGCGCCCGGCGGTGCGGCGCGACACCACACCGCGGGACGACACCACCCTGTCGGGGCGGCACCACACCGTGGCGTACCCGCCCGAGCCGGACTCGACCGAGACTCGACCGAAAGGAAACACGTGGCAGCGGGCTTTGACCGATCCGGGCGGCTGCCGGCGGTGTTCACCACCCCCGGCACCTCCTCCTTCACGGAGTTCCTGAGCATGGCCGCGCCGGAGCTGCTGCCCGGGCGCCGGCCGCTGCCGCCGGGCAGCGCCGCGGAGCTGGCCCCGCATGCCACCACGATCGTCGCGATCGCCACCGCCGAGGGTGTGGTGATGGCCGGCGACCGGCGCGCCACGATGGGCAACCTCATCGCCAGCCGGGACATCGAGAAGGTGCACCCGGCGGACGCGTACTCCCTGATCGGCATCGCCGGCACCGCCGGGGTCGGCCTGGAGCTGATGCGGCTGTTCCAGGTGGAGCTGGAGCACTACGAGAAGATCGAGGGCACCATGCTCTCGCTCGACGGCAAGGCGAACCGGCTCGCCACCATGATCCGTAACAACCTGGGCGCCGCGCTGCAGGGACTGGCGGTGATCCCGCTGTTCGCCGGGTTCGACCTGGACGCCGCCGATCCAGCCACGGCCGGGCGGATCTTCAGCTTCGACGTGGCCGGCGGGCTCTACGAGGAGCAGGGCTTCGACGCGATCGGCTCGGGCTCGCTGTTCGCCCGCTCCGCGCTGAAGAAGCGGTTCCGGCCGGGCCTGGGCACCGCCGACGCGGTCCGGCTGGCCGTGGAGGCGCTCTACGACGCCGCCGACGACGACACCGCCACCGGCGGGCCGGACCTGATCCGCAACATCTTCCCGGTGGTGTGGACGGCCACCGCGGAGGGCGCCCAGCGGGTCTCCGACGCCGACGCCGAGACGATCGCGCGGGCCGTGGTCGCCGCCCGCGCGGAGAATCCGGGCGGCTGAGCCCGGCCACCCGGTCGGCACACCGACCACCTTCCGCCCAGGACCACCGCCACCGCCGTAAGGAGAGCCGCCGTCGTGGCCATGCAGTTCTACGCCTCGCCCGAGCAGATCATGCGGGACCGCTCGGAGTACGCCCGCAAGGGCATCTCCCGGGGCCGCAGCGCGATCGTGCTGAGCTACGAGGGCGGGGTGCTCTTCGTCGCGGAGAACCTCTCCAACGCGCTGCACAAGGTCAGCGAGATCTACGACCGGATCGGGTTCGCCGCCGTGGGGCGGTACAACGAGTTCGAGAACCTGCGCGCCGCCGGGGTGCGCATGGCCGACCTGCGCGGCTACTCCTACGACCGCCGGGACGTCACCGGCCGGGCGCTGGCCAACGCGTACGCCCAGACGCTGGGGGCCATCTTCACCGAGCAGTCCAAGCCGTTCGAGGTGGAGATCTGCGTGGCCGAGGTGGGCGCCACGCCGGAGGAGGATGAGCTGTACCGGCTCACCTACGACGGCTCGGTGCAGGACGAGCCCGGCGCGATGGCGATGGGCGGGCAGGCCGAGGCGGTGTCCGGGGTGCTGCGGGCCCGGCACTCCCGCGACATGTCGCTCACCGACGCGCTGCACCTGGCCGTGGAGGCGCTGGGCAGCGTGGGCGGGGAGGGCGGGGCGCCGCGCACGTTGGCGGCCAACCAGTTGGAGGTGGCGGTGCTGGACCGCCGTCGCCGCGGGCGGACGTTCCGGCGCATCGTGGGCGTGGCGCTGACCCGGCTGCTGGCCGGCGGCGCCGCCGCGGCCACGACGGACTCCGCGCCGGCCGCGGGCGCCACGGATGCCGGCCCGGCGCAGCCGGGCACCGACGCGCCGGCCACCGGGGCCGGCGGGCCGACCACCAACCCGGGCGGGGCCCCCGACGCGCCGGCCGACGACGACCGGCCGCCGGCTGGCTAACGCCGCCGCGCCCGGCGACCAACGCGCCCGGTACGCGCGCGACGGTGACCAATGTCGTCCCGGGCGGCTAATGTCTGGTCATGGAGCGTCGCATCTTCGGGCTCGAGACCGAGTACGGGGTCACCTGCACCTATCGCGGCCAACGCCGGCTGTCCCCGGACGAGGTCGCCCGGTACCTGTTCCGCCGGGTGGTCTCCTGGGGCCGGTCCAGCAACGTGTTCCTGCGCAACGGCGCCCGGCTCTACCTGGACGTCGGCTCCCACCCGGAGTACGCCACGCCCGAGTGCGACTCGGTGCTGGACCTGGTGGCCCACGACCGCGCCGGGGAGCGGATCCTGGAGGGCCTGCTCGTCGACGCGGAGAAGCGGCTGCACGACGAGGGCATCGCCGGCGAGATCTACCTGTTCAAGAACAACACCGACTCGGCCGGCAACTCCTACGGCTGCCACGAGAACTACCTCGTCTCCCGGCACGGGGAGTTCGGTCGACTGGCCGACGTGCTGATCCCGTTCCTGGTCACCCGGCAGCTGATCTGCGGGGCCGGCAAGGTGCTGCAGACCCCGCGCGGGGCGGTGTACTGCCTGTCCCAGCGGGCGGAGCACATCTGGGAGGGGGTCTCCAGCGCCACCACCCGCAGCCGGCCGATCATCAACACCCGCGACGAGCCGCACGCCGACGCCGAGCGCTACCGGCGGCTGCACGTCATCGTCGGCGACTCCAACATGAACGAGACGACCACCCTGCTCAAGGTGGGCAGCGCCGACATCGTGCTGCGCATGATCGAGGCCGGGGTGGTGATGCACGACCTGTCGCTGGAGAATCCGATCCGCGCGATCCGGGAGGTGTCCCACGACATCACCGGCCGCCGCAAGATCCGCCTGGCCGCCGGCAAGGAGGTCAGCGCGCTGGAGATCCAGCAGGAGTACTTCGCCAAGGCCAGCGAGTTCGTCGAGCGCCGGGGCGACGACCAGGTCGCCAAGCGGGTCGTGGAGCTGTGGGGCCGGGTGCTGCGGGCGGTGGAGAGCGGTGACCTGGAGCCGGTGGCCCGGGAGATCGACTGGGTGACCAAGCTGCGGCTGATCGAGCGCTACCAGCGCAAGCACGACCTGCCGCTGTCGCACCCCCGGGTGGCCCAGATGGATCTGGCCTACCACGACCTGCGGCGCGGGCGGGGCCTCTACGGGCTGCTGGAGCGCCGCGGTGCGGTCGACCGGGTGGTCACCGACCCGGAGATCTTCGAGGCCAAGGAGAGCCCGCCGCAGACCACCCGGGCGCGGCTGCGCGGCGAGTTCATCCGGCACGCGCAGGAGAAGCGCCGCGACTTCACCGTCGACTGGGTGCACCTGAAGCTCAACGACCAGGCGCAGCGCACCGTGCTGTGCAAGGACCCGTTCCGGGCCCACGACGAGCGGGTCGAGCGGCTGATCGCGAGCATGTGACCGTGGCCGAGCCGGAGGAGCACCGCACCGCCGCCCCGCCCGGGCGGGGCGGACCGGAGCCCTGGCGGGAGGTCGCCGGGGCCCGCCCGGGGAGGCTGGAGCGGCGCCGGCAGCGCATCCGCGAGGAGCTGGCCCGCAACCGCCGCGGCGAGCACCTGGTGCCCACCTGGCTGCTCACCGCGCTGCTGGTGCTGGTCGTCGCCGCGGTGGCCGCCTTCCTGGCGTTCGGCTGACCCGCGCCGCGCGCCGGCGGTGTGGTCCCGCGCCCGTCGGGCGGCGCGGTCAGCGGCTGGTCGGGCCCGCTCGGCGCGCGGGCGGGCCTGCGCCGTCCGCCGGCACGGGCGGGCTCCCGGACAGCAGCGTGGCCGCGTGCCGCCCGGCGGCCGCGGCGGCGAGGAAGTGCGCCCGCTCCTGGGCCAGGCCGCGCCCCATGGAGCGCAGCGGGGCGGGCGCGTCGCGCAGCGCCTCGTCCAGGCCCGCCGGGTCGACCCGGACGATGCGGTGCCGCCCGGCGAGCGGGGCCAGCGCGGCGTCCACCGCGGCCGCCAGCTCGGCCGGCAGGCCGTCGGGGACCGGCAGGTCCGCCCGGGCGAGGGCCACCCGCCCGTACGCGGTCAGGCTGTGGTGGGAGACGCCGCGGTGCCGCGGCCGCGGGTCGGCGTCGGAGATGCGCAGGCAGCCGACCGGGCGCCCGCCCAGTGCGGCCACGGCGTTGACGGCCTCGCCGACGGCGACGCCGGAGAAGCCCCACCGGGTGCCGGTGCCCAGGTTGCCGGGGCCCTGCGCCACCACGGTCACGTCGGCGCCGAGGACGAGCCGGGCGGCCAGCAGTCCGGTGTGGACGGTGGCTGCCTCCAGGTCGCCGCCGAACGCCTGCCCGACCGTGACCACCCCGGCCAGCCGCCCGCGCAGCGCGGACAGCGCCCGGGAGAACCAGGCCGGCAGCGCCGCGCCGTCGGTCATCACGTACGCCACCCGGGCCTGCGGCGCGTCGGCGGCCAGGCCCGCCAGGATCGCCGGCAGGGCGGAGTGCAGGTCGGCGGTCACCACCGGCTGCCCGGCCAGGTCGTCGGCGTCGCGCAGCAGCGCGTGGTGCGGTGAGGCCGGCTCGTCCACGCCGAGGGCGATCGCCTGCAGCGGGGTGTAGCGCGCCTTGACCAGGTGGCCGGCGGACCGGTCGCCGGCGGCGCCGGGCGGGTCCGGCGGCAGCCGGTCCGGCACGGCCACCACGAGCGCGTACCCGCCGGTGCCCAGGCCCAGCGCCAGCGCGCCCACGTTGAGCAGCACCCGATCGCCCGGCAGCGGCTCGCCGACCAGCGTCGGGTAGGCGAGCGCCGGCAGGGTGCCCGCGCCGGGCACCTCGACGTCCAGCTCCACCGCGCCGGTCCACCGACCGCGCACCGCCGTCACCGTGCCCGCCCGCCACCGCACCATGGGTCAGCACGGTATCCCAGCCCCGCCCGCCGGGCGCCGGCGTACTGCCCGTGCCGCCCGGGTAGGCGCAGCGTGACCTCGGGGCCCCGATTGGGTGCCCGCCGTCGGCGCGCCGGTGACCGTGCCCGGCCGCGTCGCCGCTGGCGGGGTGGACGCTGCTAGCGTCGGGGTCGTGTCGCGCAGCCGCACCGAACGACTGGTCAACCTGGTCATCTGCCTGCTGTCGACGCGACGGTTCCTGACCGCCGCGCAGATCGCCGCGACCGTGCCGGGGTACGAGCACGACCCCACCGACGCCAAGGACCACGAGGCGTTCCAGCGCAAGTTCGAGCGCGACAAGGCGGAGCTGCGGGACCTGGGGGTGCCCCTGGAGACCGGCGGCGCCAGCGCCTTCGACCCCGAGCCCGGCTACCGCATCGCGCCGCGCGAGTACGCCCTGCCGGACATCCGGCTGCAGCCGGACGAGGCCGCGGCGGTGGGCATCGCGGCGCGGCTCTGGCGCCACGCCGGGCTGGCGGCGGCGGCCTCGTCGGGACTGGCCAAGCTGCGGGCCGCCGGCATCGACGTGGATCCGCAGGCCACGCTGGGTCTGGAGCCGGTGGTGACGGTGGATCCCGCGTTCGCGCCGCTGACCGCCGCGGCGCGGGAGCGCCGGGCGGTGAGCTTCGACTACCGCACCCCGGAGGGCGACGCCCCCGCGACGCGCCGGCTGCAGCCGTGGGGCGTGGTGTGCTGGCGGGGGCGGTGGTATGTGGTGGGCCACGACCTGGACCGCGCGGCCGCCCGGTGCTTCCGGCTCTCGCGCATCGTCGGGGCGGTGCGCCCGGTGGGCCCGCCCGGCGCCTTCGCCCCGCCGCCGGACGTGGATCTGATCAGCCACGTGGCCCGCTGGTCCGGTCCGGTGGAGCGCACCGGGCGGGCGGTGGTGTGGGCGCGCGCGGGCCGGGCGGCCGGGCTGCGCCGCTGGGCCCGGGAGATCACCACCGGGCCGGACGGAGACCGGTTGCTGCTGGCCTACGCCGACCTGGACTACCTGGCCGGGCGGCTGGTGGGCTACGGCCCGGACGTGCGGGTGCTGGAGCCGCCGGAGCTGCGCGAGACGGTCATCCAACGGCTGAAGGAGATCGCGGTGCGGCACGAGGCGGCCGCGGCCGATGCGGGGGTGCCGACGTGACCGCCCCGGCGGCCCGCTCCGCCTCCGCCGGGTCCCGCGCCGCCGGCCCCCGGCCCGCCGCGGACCGGCTGTCGCGCCTGCTCAACCTGGTGCCGTACCTGCTGGCCCGCCCCGGCATCCCGGTCGCCCGGGCGGCGGCCGACCTGGGGGTCACGGAGCGCCAGCTGCGCGAGGACCTGGAGCTGCTGTGGGTGTGCGGCCTGCCCGGCTACGGCCCCGGCGACCTGATCGACATGGCGTTCGACGGGGATCGGGTCACCATCACCTACGACGCCGGCATCGACCGGCCGCTGCGGCTCACCCCGGACGAGGCGCTGGCCCTGGTGGTCGCCCTGCGGATGCTCGCCGAGACCCCGGGGATGGGCAACCGGGACGCCATCGAGCGGGCCCTGGCCAAGATCGAGAACGCGGCCGGCGACCTGGCCGGGGCGCCGGTCGCCGTGCGACTGCCCGGCAACGCCGACCGGCTGGCCTCGATCCGGGCCGCGGTGCAGCGCGGCCGGGCCGCGCGGATCACCTACTACGCGGCCACCCGCGACGAGACCACCGAGCGGGTGGTCGACCCGATCCGGGTGCTCATGGTGGGCGGCTGGGCCTACCTGGAGGCGTGGTGCCGGCGCGCGGAGGCCGTCCGACTGTTCCGGGTGGACCGGGTGGACGCCTTCACCGAGCTGGACGAGCCGGCGGCCCCGCCGCCGCAGGCGGCCCTGCACGACGTGTCCGCCGGAGTCTTCCGCCCGGGCCCGGACCTGCCGCTGGTCACCGTACGGGTGGGGCGGGCGGCCCGGTGGATCACCGAGTACTACCCGTGCGAGGAGGTGCGCGAGACCGGTCAGGGGGACTGGCTGGTGTCGCTGCGGGTGACCGACCTGGCCTGGGCCCGGCGGTTCGTGCTGGGCCTGGGCCCCGACGCCACGGTCGTGTCGCCCCCGGCCCTGGTCGAGCAGGTGCGCTCCCGGGCGCAGGCGGCCCTGGAGGCGTACGCGGCGCCGCCGGCGGTGCCCGGCGGTGGGCAGTAAGCTCACCGGCGTGGTGTTCTGGATCGTGCTGGGCGTGGTGCTGCTCGGCCTGGTGGTTCTGGTCTTGACGCTGGGGTCGGTGCTGGGCCGGTTGGCCGGCTTGCAGCGGGCGACCCGGCGGCTGCTGCTCCGTCAGGAGCAGGCGGCCCGGGTGTCGGTCAAGGGGCAGGCGCTGCAGGAGCGCCTGCTGGTGCTGCAGCGGCAGGCGGAGGTGGCCGAGCAGCGGCTGGCCGCGCTGGCCGCCCGGCGCCAGGCCTGACCGGGCCCGCGCGGCTGTCGACGGAGCGTCACCGCGACGGCTCCGTGGATGTGATTCCGGTCACGGTGAAACGCACCGTCCCGCGCTCGCGGGCACCCGCGAGCGACAGGGGCACATAGTGCACCTTGTTCGACCTGCGCGTTAAGCTCCCTAGGTCTACCCGCGTCCATGCCGCACCGCGGGGTCGGCGCCGCGGTGACCGTCACCGGCAGTGAGCGGGGCCGCGGCACCGCGCGCGGACTGGCAGACTTCAATCCGTCGCAAACGCGCGTGGCGGCATCAACCACACTCAAAGGGGAGGTATCAGGATGAAGATGTTGAGAAGCCGAATGATGGCCGCGGCGGGGTTGGCGGCCGCCGGGCTGGCGGCCGGGCTGGCGGTGGCGGCACCGGCCGGCGCCGAGCCGACCCGCGCTGCCCAGCCGACCCGCGCTGCCCAGGCCAGCGGCGTGGACGCCGACTGCATGGTGTGGCTGCGCGGCAAGAACAGCGACGGCGTGGGCATCGCCTGCGCCGTGGTCAACGGCGGTGAGGCGCGCGGCCGGGCCGACTGCGTGGCGGCCCCGGACCGCTACACCAAGTGGGTGCGCTCCTGGGGCACCAGCTACTCGGGCTGGTGCCTGTTCTCCGCCCGCGGGGCGATCCTCGAGGTCCGGGCCGGCTAACCGGGCATGACACCCCCAGCGACGACAACCCGTGGGGCGGGGCGCGATGACGACGTCGTGCTCCGCCTCGCGGGCGTCACCAAGGTCTTCGAGGGCGCCGACACCCGGCACGTCGCCCTGGACGGCGTGCACCTCGCGGTCTCGGCCGGGTCGCTGGTCGCGCTGGTGGGGCACAGCGGCTCGGGCAAGTCCACGCTGCTCAACGTCGCCGGTGGGCTGGAGCGTCCCAGCTCCGGCGCGGTGACGCTGGCCGGCGTGCGGCTCGACCTGCTGCCCGAGGCGGGGCGCACGGCGCACCGGAGGCGCGCGGTCGCCTTCGTGTTCCAGGAGTACAACCTCATCGGCACGCTCACCGCGTTGGAGAACGTCTGCCTGCCGCTGGAGCTGGCCGGGGTCGGCGGCGGGGAGGCCCGGCGCCGGGCCGGGGACGCGCTGGTCCGCCTGGGCGTGGCGCGGCACCTGGCCAAGTTCCCCGACCAGCTCTCCGGCGGCGAGCAGCAACGGGTGGCCATCGCCCGGGCCCTGGTCGACCGGCGGCCGCTGCTGCTGGCCGACGAGCCGACCGGGGCCCTGGACTCGGCACACGGCGCGCAGATCGTGGCGCTGCTGCGGGCCGCCGCCGCCGACGGGGTGGCGTGCCTGGTCGCCACCCACAACCCGGAGGTCGCCGCGGCCGCGGACCGCATCGTGCGGATGCGCGACGGGCGCCTCACCGACCTCGACTGGGAGACGCCGTGACCCGCCCGGCCGCCCTGCGCCTGGTGCTGCGCCTGGGCCACCGGCTGGCCACCCGGCACCGGGGGCGCACCGTCCTGCTCTGCCTGGCTGTCGCGCTGCCGGTGGGGCTGAGCACCGCGGTGGCGGCGGTGAACGCCACCGCGGGCCTGGGGCCCGCCGAGGCGGCCCGGCTGGCCTTCGGCGCCGCGGACGGGCGCGTGGTGACCGCCGCCGCGGCCGACTCGCCGGCCGCCGACTGGCGGGACCCGGCCGCGGCCGAGGCGCGGCTGCGGGCGCTGCTGCCGCCCGGCACCGGCCTGGCGGCCGACCTGGACGTGCTGGGCCTGGCGGTGGGTGCGCCCGACGGCCGCCGCGCCGAGGCCGACGGCCGGGTGCTGGACCTGGCGGACCCGCTCACCGACGGCGTGTACCGGGTGGACGCCGGTGCGCCGCGCGACGCCGCCGGCACCGTGGTGCTGTCCACGGCGCTGGCCGACCGGCTCGGCGTGCGGGTCGGCGCGCAGGTGTCCCTGGGCGCGGCGCCGGAGCGCTGGACCGTCACCGCCCTGGCCGCCGACCGCCGGGACCTGACCCGCGACTTCTTCCTGCTGCCGCCGGCCGCGGCCGGATCGCCGGCGGGGGCGGCCGCGGTGGCCGCGGCCCGCACCGTGGGCAGTCCGCGCTGGTTCGTGCGGCTGCCGGCCGGGGCGGGCGCGGCGTCCGTCGAGGCCCGGCTGGCCGGGCACGGGTACGCGTACCTGCCGCGCGCGAGCGCCGCCCGCCTGGCCGAGGGGCCGCCGGCGCTGGACCTGGCCGCGCTGCTGGTCGGCCTGGGCCTGCTCGCCGAGGCGGTCCTGCTGGTGGCGGCGGCGCTGGCGGTCGTGGTGCGCACGCAGCGCCGCAACCTCGGGCTGCTGGCGGTGCTCGGCGCGACGCCCCGGCTGCGCGGTGCGATCTTCGTCGTGCACGGGCTGTGGGTGGGCGCGGCCGGGGTCCTGCTCGGCGCGGCGGCCGGGCTGCTGGCCGCCCGGGCGCTCGTGCCGCCGCTGCAGCGCCGGGCGGCGCAGGACTGGGGCGCGTTCGACCCCGCGCCGGCCACCCTGGCCCTGGTGTGCGCCGTCACCCTGGCCGCGGTGGGCGTCGCCGCCGCGTTGGTGGTCCGCCCTGCCCGGGGCGACCTCACCGGGCTGCTGCGCGCCACCGCCGACGGGCCGCCGCGCGGCCGCCGCGGCGCCGCCGCGGCCGCGACGCTGCTGGTCGGCGCGGCCGTCGGCGTCGCCGTGGTGGCCGGTGCCCGCGGCGACGCCGGGCTGGCGCTGGGCGGCCTGGCCGCCCTGGTGCTCGGGGTCACCGGCAGCGCGGCCGCCGGCACGGTCGCGGCCGCCCGGGCGGCGCGCCGGGCGTACCTGCCGGTCGGCGCGGCGCTGCGCGGCGCCGCGCGGGCCCTGCTGGCGTTCCCGGGCCGGGCGACCGCGACCGCGGCCGCGCTGGGGCTGGTGCTGGCGGTCGCCGCCGCGGCGCTGGTGCTGACCGCCTCGGCGGCCCACAAGCAACGGGCCGGGTACCGCCCGGCTCTGCCGACCGGCGCCGCGCTGCTCGCCGTGCCGCGCCCGCTGGAGCCGGCCGAGCTGCGCCGCGTCGCGGCGGCCGCCGCGACGCCCGCCGCCTCGCCACGCGGGGCCCCGGCGTCGGGCACCGCGTCGCCGGGGGCGGCCGCGGCCGAGCCGGCCGGGTTCCAGCTGGCCGCGGTGCGGGTGCCGGGCGGCGAGGCGCCGCTGGTCCCGCTCACCGACCTGCTGCGCTGCGTGCAGGCGCGGGGCCTGCTGGGCACCGGCGCGGCCAACGACTGGTCCGGCTGCCCCGACGGCGGGCTGCGCACCGAGTTCCCGGCTGTCGGGGTCGCCGACGCGGCGGCGGTGGAGCGGCTGACCGGCCGGCGGCTGGCCGCCGCCGACCGGGACGCCTACGACCGGCGTGGCGTGGCGGTGGTGACCCGGCCGGGGGTGCGCGACCGGGCGTCCCGCGCCGTGACGCTGGTTCACCTCGCCCGGGGTGCCGACGGGCTGACCCTGGCCCCGGTCGGCGCCCCGGTGCCGGCGGTGCTGCTGCCCTCGACGGCCGAGTACGGTGCCCTGCCGGTGGTGTACGTGAGCCCACGCACCGCCCGCGCCCGCGGGCTGGTGGGCGGCGACAGCCGGTACCTGCTGCCGCCCGCCGCCGGCGCACCGCTCGACCCGCAGCGGCTCCGCCGGGCCCTGCCGGTCGACCTGCAGGCGGACGCGGCGGTCGACGTCGAGACCGGGCCGTCGCTGGCCGGGCTGCTGCCGCGGCTGCTCGGCGTGGTGGGCCTGTCCGCGTTGGCCACCACCGTGCTCATCGTCGCGGCGATGTGCGCGCTGTGGGCGGCCGACCTGCGGCGGGACCACCAGATGCTGGGCGCGGTCGGGGCCCCGGTGGCCTGGCGCCGGCGGTGCGGTGGCGCGCTGGCCGGGCTGCTGACCGGGGCCGGGGTGCTCACC
>DATMJT010000325.1:0-2286 GCA_035553735.1 Pilimelia sp. | reverse complement strand
CGCATAGATCCACCACCTCGCGCGTATCCACCGAGGCCGGCCCGGTGGCCCGACCGACCCAGTCGACCGCCTCCCGCTGCAGTCGGACGGTCAGGTCCTTGACCTGGTCGACCTTCGACAGAGCCCCGGCCGCGAACCGGTGCAACCGGAGATCGTCCTGCTGCTCGACGAGGTCGGCTAAACCGCGCACCGCGTCCACCGTGCCGTCCAACCCGACGATCAGCTGCCCGGTCAGTCCGCGGATGTCGTCGATGGTCCTAGCGGCCAACCGGTGCTCGATCTCCTGCAGCACTATCGCGGCCACCTCACCCAGCAGTGCAAGCTGCTCCCCAGTCCACTGCCGCGGCTGCCGGTCGATAACACAGAGCGAACCCAGCACGTGGCCACTGCTGGTCTGCAACGGGTATCCCGCGTAGGAACCGAGGTCGCCCCGCACCGGCGCCATGTTCTGCACCAAGGGATCGGAGCAATGCTTGAAACCTGTGGATGAGCAAGATCAAAAGGAGGGGTCGTACCCTCCCGCTCATCCCTGAAGGTCCATCAAGCAAGGCCCGGCGTTCCCGCGCCGGGTCGGGAAGGTACGACCCGTGCTCACCGTAGTTCCTGGAGTTGCCGACGCCGAAGACCCCCGCCGAGACGGTGGTTCGTCGTTGATCGATGAGATCGTCCGTGATGGTGCCCGCCGGATGCTGGCTGAGGCGTTGCAGGCCGAGGTCGACGCCTACATCGCCCAGTTCATCGACGAGCGCGACGAGCGGGGCCGGCGGCTGGTGGTGCGCAACGGCTCGCATCAGCCTCGCGAGGTCCTCACCAGCGCCGGCGCGGTGGCGGTGGTCGCGCCGCGGGTCAACGACCGCCGCTGCGATCCCGACACCGGCGAGCGGGCGCGGTTCGCCTCGGCGATCCTGCCCGCGTGGTGCCGCAAGACCCCGAAGATCACCGAGGTGCTGCCGCTGCTGTACCTGCACGGCCTCTCGACCGGGGACTTCGTGCCCGCCCTTGGCCAGTTCCTCGGCTCCACCGCCGGCCTGTCCGCTTCGGTGATCACGAAGCTGACCGAGACCTGGAAGGCCGAGCAACGCGCTTTCTCGGCCCGGGATCTGTCCGGTGTGGACTACGTCTACCTGTGGGTCGACGGGATCCACGTCAACATCCGCCTGGAGGAGCACAAGCTGTGCCTGCTGGTCATGATCGGTGTGCGTGCCGACGGCCGCAAGGAGCTCGTCGCGCTCACCGACGGCTACCGGGAGTCCACCGAGTCCTGGGCCGACCTGTTACGCGACTGCGCCCGGCGCGGGATGCGCGCCCCGGTCCTCGCGATCGGCGACGGCGCGCTCGGGTTCTGGGGCGCGCTACGCGAGGTGTTCCCGCAGGCCAGAGAGCAACGCTGCTGGTTCCACAAGATCGCGAACGTACTCGGTGCGCTGCCGAAGTCCGCCCATCCCGGGGCGAAGAAGGCCCTCGCGGAGATCTGGAACGCCGAGGACCGCAACCACGCCCTCGCCGCGGTGCGCTCCTTCGAGGCCGCCTACGGCGCGAAGTTCCCCAAGGCCGTCGCGAAGATCACCGACGACGTCGAGGTACTGCTCGCGTTCTACGACTACCCCGCCCAGCACTGGATCCACCTCCGCACGACCAACCCCATCGAGTCGACCTTCGCCACCGTCAGGCACCGGACCAAGATCACCCGCGGCCCGGGATCCCGGGCGGCCGGGCTGGCGATGGCGTTCAAGCTCATCGAGACCGCCCAAGCCCGCTGGCGCATGGTCAACGCGCCCCACCTCGTCGCGCTCGTCCGGGCCGGCGCCCGCTTCGAGGCTGGCAAGCTCGTCGAACGGCCCGAAAGACAGCCTCAACCCGAAGCCGCCTAAAAGATCTTCATCCACAGGTATTGACTATTGCTCTCGAGCCCCACGGCCCGATCGAGACCGAGGCCGCACGCCGGATAGCAGAAGACCTGACCAGCTGACCCACTGGGTTTCGAAACACTCTCTCAGACGGTGGAGGCCCGGCCTTCCCGCCCACGAGCGGGGAGGCCGGGCCTTCGCCGTCCTCGGGGCGAGCACGGCTTGTGCCGGGATGCTTGACACCGCCCGCCGCGCCGGACTCGGAACTTCATCACCGGCCACGGATCGGTTCGTGGCATCGAGCCCCTCATGCGGCTGGTCAGAGGTCGAACGCGGGCGCATGCATCGTGCGTCGAGCTCACGAGGACCGGCTCCCGAGAAGGTCCACCCCCAGTGCCGCCAGCACGCCGAACGCGAGGCCCCAAAGGATGATCGAGAT
>DATMJT010000324.1:0-12371 GCA_035553735.1 Pilimelia sp. | reverse complement strand
GGTCCACCCGGCGCCACCCTCGGCGACCCGCACCGCGGCCACGCCGCACGATGGAACACGACGGGACGCGGGACACGCGTGCCGACCGAGACGCTGGGGGTGACCGTGGGGACGGAGCGCTCGGAGCAGCCTGACGCGGGCGGACGGGGACTCTCCCGGGCGCTGAGCGTTCCGGTGCGCGCGGTCAGCCGGATCTGGTCCGCCGCGGGACCGACCGGCCCGGCGGTCGAGTCCGCGGTCGGCGGCAGCGGCGTCGTGGACTGCGCGCTCTACGTGCGGGGGGTCCGCCAGCCGGGCCGGTGGGACTACGCCGGGGCGCTGGCGGCGGCGCGGGAGCAGCAGGACGCCTTCGTGTGGCTGGGGCTGCACGAGCCGAGCCACGCCGAGATGGCCGGCATCGCCGAGGCGTACGGGCTGCACGAGCTGGCCGCCGAGGACGCGGTCACCGCGGGGCAGCGGCCCAAGCTGGAGCAGTTCGGCGACGAGGTGAGTTTCCTGGTGCTGCGCACCGCCCGCTACGTCGAGCACGAGGAGCTGACCGAGGTCACCGAGATCGTCGAGACCGGCCAGCTAATGATCTTCATCGGTCCGCACTTCGTGATCACGGTGCGGCACGGCGACGCCTGCCACCTGACCCCGGTGCGCGCGGACCTGGAGACCCGGGCGGACCTGCTGCAGCACGGCCCGTGGTCGGTCGCCTACGCCGTGACGGACCGGGTCGTCGACCTGTACGTCGAGGTCGGCGACCGGCTGGAGCAGGACCTGGACAGCACCGAGGAGAGCGTCTTCTCCCGGCACGGCGGAGAGATCCAGCGGATCTACCAGCTGAAGCGCGAGCTGGTCGAGTTCCGGCGCGCGGTGGTCCCGCTGCAGCGGCCGATGATGGCCCTGACCTCCGAGAACAACACCGAGGTGCCGCGCAAGCTGCGCCGGTACTTCCGGGACGTGCAGGACCACCTGACCCGCACGGTGGATCAGGTCAACTCGTACGACGACCTGCTCAACTCGATTCTGCAGGCCCGGCTGGCCCAGGTCAGCGTCGACCAGAACAACGACATGCGCAAGATCGCGGCCTGGGCGGCCATCGCCGCCATGCAGACCGCGATCGCCGGGGTGTACGGGATGAACTTCAGATTCATGCCCGAGCTGGAGTGGCGCTACGGCTACCCCGCGGTGCTCGCCCTGATGCTGACCGCCGCCGCCGTGCTCTACCGGATGTTCCGCCGGGCCGGCTGGCTGTGAGGCCGCCGGCCCGGCGCTGAAACGCATCGGCCGCGCCGCCGCGGGCGACGGCCACGGCTGGCGCGGTGGGTCAGCTGCGGCTGTTGTACGAGTGCGCGCCGGTCTGCCCGGACAGGCTGCCGCTGGTGCCGCCACCGGTGGTGCCGGTGCTGCCGCTGGTGCCCGAGCTGCCGCCGGTGCCGGAGGACTCGACGGCCGACGCCGCCCGGTTGGCGGTCGTGTCGATCGCCGAGCTGGTGCGGTCGGCCGTGCTGTCCGCGGTGGAGGACGTCTTGTCCGCCGCCGAACTCGCCGCCGAGGAGATCTTGGCGGCGGCCTGCTGCGCGCCGGAGGCGACCGTGTTTGCGGCCTGCCGTATCGTGCTCTTCGCCGAGTCGGCGGAGGACCCGATCTCGCGGGCGGGGTCGTACTCCTCCCACTGCTGGCGCCGCCGGCGGCGGGTCACGAGCGCGGTCGCCGCACCCACCGCGGCGCCGGCCGCGAGCAGGGTGGCCAGCATGGGCCAACGCTTACCGGACATCTTCGTCTCCTTCTTTCGCAGCGCCTTGAGGTTCTCCGCCCGCAGGGCCTTGAGGTTCTCCGCCCGCAGGGCCTTGACGTTCTTCGCCTTGGCCTTCCGGGCCACGTCCCCGGCCTGGCTCGCACCCTCGCGCGCCGCGGCCGCCAGCGGGGCCAGCGCGGCGAGCGTGGACGCCCAGCTCTGCGTCGCGTTCTCCCGCACCTTGCCGGCGGCGGGTCCCACCGAGGCCCCGACCCCGTTGGCCGCGTGGGTCGCGGCGCGCATCAGGTGGTCCAGGCTCTCGCCCAGCTCCTCCCTGGCCAGCTGCGCCCGGGTCTTGGCCTGCCGTCGCCGAATCCCTAACACCAGTACCCCACCTCCCTGGGTGTCGTTCCTTCGCCATCCTCCCCCTTCGGGTGCCGCCGTATCACCGGAACGGGCACATGGGAGGATCCGCATGGAAACTGTCCATCGACGGAGGAGTACCCGTGGCTGAGGCGCTCTACGCCACCCTGCACACCAACTTCGGCCCCATCCGGCTGGAACTGTTCCCCAACCACGCGCCGAAGACGGTGCGCAACTTCGTGGAGTTGGCCGAGGGCAGCAAGGAGTACACCGACCCGCGCACCGGGGCACCCGGCAGCGGGCCCTACTACGACGGCACCATCTTCCACCGCGTCATCTCGGGTTTCATGATCCAGGGCGGGGACCCGACCGGCACGGGTCGGGGCGGTCCCGGTTACCAGTTCGCCGACGAGTTCCACCCCGAGCTGACCTTCGACCGGCCGTACCTGCTGGCGATGGCCAACGCCGGGCCGGGCACCAACGGCTCCCAGTTCTTCATCACCGTCGGCCCCACCCCGCACCTGAACCGCCGACACACGATCTTCGGCACGGTGGCCGACCAGGACTCAGCCAAGATCGTGGACGCCATCGCGACCACCCGCACCGCGCCCGGCGACCGGCCGGTCGAGGACGTGGTCATCCAGCGCGTGGAGATCCAGCGGGTCGGCGGCTGAGCGTCGCGCCGTCGGTCGCCGCCGCCGGGTATTTTTGCCGTCATGACTGAGCCCCCCGTGACCGTCCCGGTGTGCTATCGACACCCGTCGCGGGAGACCTACGTACGGTGCGCCCGGTGCGAGCGGCCCATCTGCCCCGACTGCATGCGGGACGCGGCGGTCGGGCACCAGTGTCCCGAGTGCGTGGCCGAGGGCCGACGCACCCAGCGGCCGGTGCGCACCGCCTTCGGCGGCGGTGTCACCGGTGAGCTGGGCCGGGTCACCACCACGCTGATCGCCGTCAACGTGCTGGTCGCGGTGGTCGGGGTGCTGCTGGGCGGCGCCCGCACCCTCTTCGACGGCGGGCTGTTCACCGGCGTGTCGGAGATCCAGCTGCTCGGCGGCACGCTCGGCACCTCCATCACCGTCGCGCCCGACGGTTCGGCCTACGGCGGTGCGGTGCCCGAGCTGGGTCGGGTCTACGTGGGCATCGCGGACGGCGCGTACTACCGCCTGGTGACCGCGATCTTCATCCACTACGGCGTCTTCCACCTGCTGATGAACATGTACGCCCTGTGGCTGCTCGGGCGCAACCTGGAGGGCGCGCTGGGCCCCGGCCGCTTCCTGGCGCTCTACCTGCTGGCCGGCATCGGCGGCAACGTGGCGGCGTTCGCGGTGCAGCCGGGCGCCGTCGGGGCCGGCGCCTCGACCGCGATCTTCGGCCTGTTCGCCGCGCTGTTCATCGTGCTGCGCCGGCTGAAGCGGGACACCTCCGGGCTGATCCCACTGCTCGTCATCAACCTGGTGCTCGGCGTGGTCATCGCGCAGTCCCTGATCGGGCACCTCGGCGGCGTGGTGACCGGTGCGCTCGTCGGCGCGATCCTGGCGTACGCCCCGCGGCAGCGGCGCACCCTCGTGCAGGTGGCCGGCTGCGCCGGGGTGCTCGTGCTGCTGCTGGTGGTGACGGCGCTGCGGTCCGCCACGCTCACCGGCTGACGCGGCCGGCACGTTCCGGCGGGCTGACGCGGCCGGCACGCTCACGGCTGACGGCGCCCGACCCGCTCACCGGCTGAGCCGCCCGGCGGCGGGCGGCTCAGCCGCCGCCGCGCAGCGTGGCGAGTCGGGCCGCCACCTCCTCCGGCGGGGCGCCGAGGTCGTGCGGGCCGAACAGGTACAGCGCCTCGCCCGTGTCGATCTCCAGGGTCCGGGTCCGCAGTCCCAGGCGGGGCCGGTCGTCGACCCGTACCCGCTCCACCTCCGACCAGGCCAGCCGGCGGGCCCCGCGCAGCCCCGAGGCCACCGTCACCCCCTGGCGGTCGGCGGCCAGTCGGACCGGCCGGAGCAGGTCGCGGACCGCCCAGCCGACCAACGCCAGCATGGCCGCGAGCGCCGCCACGATCGCCACCGCGTCCTCGGCGACCAGCGCGGCGAGCGCGGCGAGTGCGCCGGCGCCGATGAGCTTGAGTCGGGGCAGGGCTGGCCGGACCCGCCACGAGGCGGTGTCCGGGGCCTCGTCCGGGGCGTCGCCCGGCATCGACTGTCGTGGTCGCACCGACCCATTCTGGCGCCTGAATTCCAGGTGGTGAAACTTTCGCGGATCCGACGCGCCACGGACAGCGGCCCGTCGTTGTCCGGGCATGGACGTGTTCGCCGGTACCTTCCTGTCCGCCGCCGCCGCCTCGGGTGTCGCCCGGTCGTTCGCGGCGCGGCACCTGCCCGTGGTTCGCCGGTGTGTCCGGGCGGATGAGGACGCCCTGCTGGTCGCCCGGTGCGGGCGTCCGGGCGGGGGGCCGCGCGGCGGCCGCCTGCTGCTGATCACCCGGCGCCGGCTGGTGGTGACGCAGGAGAGCGGCCTGCTGCGGCGGCTGCGCCTGCACCTGCACGCCGAGTTGCACCAGCTGGCCGGCGTCGGGTGGAGTGTCGACCCCGGACGGTCCGCAGTGGACCTGGCCGTCACGGCCGTCGACGGGGTGCGGGAGAGGTTCCGCATCCAGGCCCTCCGGCCGGAGCTGGTGGACCGCCTCGGCGACCTGCTCGACGAGGCGTTCCGGCTGCGCGCACCCGGCGCGCGGTGCGGCGGCGCCGTGCCCGGTGGCGGTGCGTCCGGCGGCGTACCGCCGCGTGGTGCCGGCTGGCCCGCGCGCGGCCCGGTGGCCGTGCGCGTCGCCGGACGCCGCGTGCTGCCCGCCTGACCCCTGGGTCGGCAGATCACCGGCGGGCTGGCCGGAGTCGCCGTACCCCACGGATCGGGCACCCGACCGGTACGCTGTCCGGCGGACCAGAATCCCGTCGTGCGGAGACCACCGTGAAGCTTTCGATCCTGATGCCTGTCTACAACGAGGAGGAGCGGCTCGCCGACGCCCTCAAGCAGGCGCTGGCCGTCGACTACCCATGCGAGATCGAAATGGTGGTCGTCGACGACGGCAGCCGTGACCGCACCGGTGAGGTCCTCGCGGGTATCGACGACCCTCGGCTGCGGGTGATCACCCACCCGCGCAACGCGGGAAAGGGCGCGGCCATCCGCACCGCCGTGCAGAACGCCGAGGGCGACTACATGGTCATCCTGGACGCGGATCTCGAATACGACCCCCAGGACATTCCCAAACTGCTCAGCCCGGTCCTCGACGGCCGGGCCACCGTGGTCTACGGCAACCGCACGTTCGGCAGCCACAGCGCCTTCAGCTTCTGGTACGTGATGGGAAACAAGGCCGTCACCACCGCGGCGAACATGCTCTACAACTCCTACATCGGTGACCTGGAGACCTGCTTCAAGCTGATGCCGCTGGCGCTCTACCGCGAGCTGGACATCCGGTCCCGGGGCTTCGGCATGGAGGCCGAGGTCACCGGCAAGCTGCTGCGCCGTCGGATCCGCCCCTACGAGGTGCCCATCAGCTACCGGGCGCGGACCCGCGAGGAGGGCAAGAAGATCACCTGGAAGGACGGGGTGGAGGCGCTCTGGATCCTCGGCCGGGAGCGGATCCGCCGGCCGAGTCCGGCCGGCGTGGGCGGTGCCGCGCCGCGCTCCTGAGCCCACCGGTCGCATGAAGGACTCCCTGACCATCGGCGAGCTGTCCGTGCGCAGCGGGGTGTCCGCCTCCGCGCTGCGCTACTACGAGCGGCTCGGCCTGATCCGCTCCGAACGTACGCGCGGCAACCAGCGGCGCTACGACCGCGGCGAACTGCGCCGGGTGGCGTTCATCCGGGTGGCACAGCAGATCGGGGTGTCGCTGGACGAGGTCGGTCAGGTCCTGGCCGAGCTGCCCGGGTCACGTACCCCCACCAAGGCGGACTGGGCCCGGGTGTCGGCGCGGTGGCGACGTCGCCTGACGGAGCGGATCGCCATGCTGGAGCGGGTGCGCGACGACCTCACCGGCTGCATCGGCTGCGGCTGCCTCTCGCTGCAGAGCTGCCGGCTGGCCAACCCAGGTGACGCGCTGGGCCGGGAGGGCTCGGGGCCGCAGCTGTTGCTGCGCCGGGCCGGGGCCGGCGGGGCGCCGCCGGCGGACCCGTCGCGGGCCGCGGTCGCCTGCGCGCCGATCCAGTCGGCCGTCGCAGCCGACACCGGGTGCGCTCCCTGCTGAGCCGCTCCGGCACCAAAGCGCGCTCCCCTGCTGCGCCGCTCCGGCACCGAGGCGGCGGCCCGGTTGAGCTGCTCCGGCACCGAGCCGCTCGGTCAGCGGACGAGCAGCACCTTCCCCAGGTGGTCACCGGCCTCCAGGACCCGGTGGGCATCCGCTGCCCGGTGCAGCGGTAGCCGGCGGTCGATGACCGGGCGGGCCGCGCCGGCCTCCACCAGCGGCCATACCTGCTCGCGTACCGCCCGCACGATCTCGGCCTTCTCCCGCGGCGGGCGGGAGCGCAGCGCCGTCGCCCCGACCCAGGCGCGCTTGGCCAGCAGCGCGGACAGGTCGAGTTCCGCCCGGCGGCCACCCTGGAGCCCGATCACCGCGAGCCGGCCGCCGCGGGCCAGGGCGGCCACGTTCCGGGCCAGGTACGCCGCCCCCACGATGTCCAGCACCACGTCCGCCCCGCCGTGCGCGCGCACCACCTCGACGAAGTCCTCGGTGGTGTAGTCCACCGTGACGTGGGCGCCCAGCTGCCGCAGCGCCGGGTGCTTGACCGCGCGGGCGGTGGTGATGACCGTAGCGCCCAGCGCCACCCCGAGCTGGATGGCGAACGTGCCGATGCCGCTGCCGCCGCCGTGCACCAACAGCGTCTCGCCCTTGGCGAGCCCCGCGAACCCGACCAGGTTCGACCACACGGTGCACGCGGCCTCCGGCAGCGCCGCGGCGTCCTCCAGAGACACCCCGGCCGGCACGGGAAGCACCTGCGCCGCGGGCACCGCCACCCGTTGCGCGTAGCCGCCGCCGGACAGCAGCGCACAGACCGGCGTGCCGTCCGCGGTGGTGCCCGAGGCCTCCAGCCCGGGGTAGGGCGGCGCCCCCGGGGGCGGCGGGTAGTGCCCCTGCCGCTGGAGCAGATCCGCCCGGTTCACCGCGCTGGCGGCGACCTCGATCAGGACCTCGCCCGGTCCGGGCTGAGGGTCCGGCACCTCGGCCCAGGTGAGGGTCTCCGGCCCACCCGGCTCGGTGATCGTGATGGCGTACATGGGCACAGTCTCGCCGGTCCGCCGCGGCTGCGCAGCCTGGCGGAGCGTGTCGCGGTGACGCGGTGCGGAACAGGCGCGGGCCCGGCGGTCGCGCCTGCCCGAGCGGTCCCGCGGTGCCTGACCCGGGCCCCGCGGGCCCGGGTCGGGGGGCCGGTCTCTGCGGATTGGTCCGGCAACGCGTGCCGGAGTGATCCGGCCCATCTGGCAGACTAAGCCCCGGCGACACGCCGGGAGGGCTCGCCTAGTGGCCGATGGCGCTGGTCTTGAAAACCGGTAGGGCAGCAATGTCCTCGTGGGTTCGAATCCCACGCCCTCCGCCTCCTGGACACCAGGGACCGCCCCCTGACCAGGCGTTGGAAGTGATGGAACGGGTGAATCGGCACGGGATGGTCTGCGGCCTCGATGCTTCGCGCCGAGCGTCGGCTCGTCTCCTCGACCGCGTTGGTCGCCGGGTGCGGTCCTGGGCATGGTGGTGGACCGTCGATCGCGGCGGTGGGCAAATTGTCCCAATTGTCGGCCCCAGGTCGACCGTCACGGTTGGTGGTCGCGCCATGGCGGCCGCTTGCACGGAGTCGGGATGCTGTGGCGGGCCGGGCGCCCTATGGTGCGAAAGGAAGTGAATGAAATCGGAGATCTGGATCTTTAGAGCCGCAGGTCAACGAGCCAGCTCCCCGCGTACGCGGGGGTGATCCGGAGATTGCAGCATGATCGACACGACGCCCACCCAGCTCCCCGCGTACGCGGGGGTGATCCGGAGGCGGCCGCCAGTGACGCGGCGTCGGTAACCAGCTCCCCGCGTACGCGGGGGTGATCCCGACCCGGCGGGGGCTAGGGCGGAGAACGCGCCCAGCTCCCCGCGTACGCGGGGGTGATCCGACGCTGCTCGATACCCGACCCCGAGGTGGGGGCAGCTCCCCGCGTACGCGGGGGTGATCCGGGCTGCCGAGGTGAGCCCTGACACGTTCACGTCAGCTCCCCGCGTACGCGGGGGTGATCCCTGGCCGCGCTGGAAGCCGCCGACCCCACCACCCAGCTCCCCGCGTACGCGGGGGTGATCCCTTCGAGCGGCCCGGCATTGGCCGGGAGCACCGCAGCTCCCCGCGTACGCGGGGGTGATCCTGGGTCCGTGAACGGGTCCTGCCGAAGTCGTACCAGCTCCCCGCGTACGCGGGGGTGATCCCGCGCCGCTGGTGACCGCCACGCCGGCGGCCTCCAGCTCCCCGCGTACGCGGGGGTGATCCCCGGACACAGGATTCTCCTTCTCGAAACGGGGCCAGCTCCCCGCGTACGCGGGGGTGATCCCCCGAAGCGGATCATCAGCCGGTCAACGGCGTTCAGCTCCCCGCGTACGCGGGGGTGATCCGGCCGGCGTCAACTCCCGCGAGCGGAGCCTGGCCAGCTCCCCGCGTACGCGGGGGTGATCCCGCGAAGCAGCGCCGGACGATCTGGGTGCAGGTCAGCTCCCCGCGTACGCGGGGGTGATCCCACCGCCCCGACCACCGCCCCGGTCTGCGGCGACAGCTCCCCGCGTACGCGGGGGTGATCCCGCCCGGACGCGAAGTCCCTGCCGACGGGTATCCAGCTCCCCGCGTACGCGGGGGTGATCCGCTGTAAGCCGAGGTCGGCGATGAGCTGTCCTCCAGCTCCCCGCGTACGCGGGGGTGATCCCTCAGCCGCGATCACCGGCCACTCCGCCTCGATCAGCTCCCCGCGTACGCGGGGGTGATCCGCCCACGGACCGCGCGCCGAGCCACGACCTCGCCAGCTCCCCGCGTACGCGGGGGTGATCCTCGCGTCGTAGTTCTTGAGCCCGTATTGCTGGGCAGCTCCCCGCGTACGCGGGGGTGATCCCGCCCGGCCGACCACCGGGAACACGCCGGCCCGCAGCTCCCCGCGTACGCGGGGGTGATCCGATGATCGGCCGCCGGCCACAGGCTAACCGGCAGCTCCCCGCGTACGCGGGGGTGATCCCCGGGGCGGGCGCGGCGTGCGCCGGTACCTCGACAGCTCCCCGCGTACGCGGGGGTGATCCCCGTCTACAATGTCTACCCCCGCTACGCCACCTCAGCTCCCCGCGTACGCGGGGGTGATCCCGTCACCGGCCGGATGACCGAGCTGGCGCGCGCCAGCTCCCCGCGTACGCGGGGGTGATCCCGTTGGCGTGCAGGCGCATCATGTCGGCCTTGCCAGCTCCCCGCGTACGCGGGGGTGATCCGCTCATACACATCGCCGCGGTACAGCTGCCCCGCAGCTCCCCGCGTACGCGGGGGTGATCCCGCGCAGCACGAGTGCGCCGACGCCACCACCCTCAGCTCCCCGCGTACGCGGGGGTGATCCTTGCGCGGCGGTGCGGACCGCGTCGTCCGCGTCCAGCTCCCCGCGTACGCGGGGGTGATCCCCGTCGGCCCGGCCTCCCCGATGGCCGTCACCGCAGCTCCCCGCGTACGCGGGGGTGATCCCGGTTCGCGCGGTGGCACCCGGTCACCGGAGCGCAGCTCCCCGCGTACGCGGGGGTGATCCCTGGCAATGCCCCACGGTCGGCCTGTGCCAGAACAGCTCCCCGCGTACGCGGGGGTGATCCCGGCGGTGAGCAGATTCGCTGAAGAGGTGCGTCCAGCTCCCCGCGTACGCGGGGGTGATCCGCGCTGGCCACCGGGTACGACCCGCCCACCGATCAGCTCCCCGCGTACGCGGGGGTGATCCCCACTCCAGTAGCGCCCTAATCTCCTCGACGGGCAGCTCCCCGCGTACGCGGGGGTGATCCGCAGCTGGGCCTACGCGCAGGGCGACGAAGCGGCAGCTCCCCGCGTACGCGGGGGTGATCCCGGGCAGGTGCTCGCGCAGGTCGACCGGTGCGCCAGCTCCCCGCGTACGCGGGGGTGATCCGCTGATCAAGGTTGGCCCGGTGATGGAGCGCGACAGCTCCCCGCGTACGCGGGGGTGATCCCCCGGGCGACATCGAGAGGAACCTCAACCCGCGCAGCTCCCCGCGTACGCGGGGGTGATCCCGCGGAGGTGGCGTGGCGGGCGGCGGAGCAGGTCAGCTCCCCGCGTACGCGGGGGTGATCCCGCCATGGACGGGACCATCGTGGTACGACCCGGCAGCTCCCGCGTGTGCGGGGGCGGTCCCCACAGACGCAGGGTCTGGTAGCTGACCCAGATCAGCTGCCCGCGTACGCAGGGGTGATCCGGCGATCTACGAGGCGTTCCGAGTATTAGCGGCCAGTTGGTGGTGACCCATCTGCCCGCGGTCCGTAGCTGAACGGAGCCAGGTGTCACAACGTGGCGCACGAGGTGACCGGCAGCGGAGCTCTGCGACCGACGCACCAACAAAGTGTCCGACGCCGCTGATACGTTCGCCGCGTAAGCCGAGGATGGACCAAGGTCAGGAGAACACCGGTGACGGATGTGGCGCTGCGGCCGATCGCCGACTCTGACCTCGACGCGCTGTTCGACCAGATGCGCGACCCCGAGTCGGTCCAGATGGCTGCCTTTACCGCCAAGACCCCAACGACCGGGAAGCGTTCGACGCCCACATGTCAAGGGTGAGGACCTCGCCTGACGTCACCATGCGCGCGGTGGACCGCGATGGCCGCCTCGTCGGCAGCATCGCCAGCTTCGTCGTCGAAGGCGTCACCGAGATTACCTACTGGATCGACCGCGCTGTCTGGGGGCAAGGCGTCGCCGGCCAAGCCCTTGCCCTCTTCCTGGACACAGTTTCGGTCCGACCTCTGTATGCCCGCGCCGCCAGCGACAACGTCGGATCGCTCAAGGTCCTGCAGAAGGCAGGATTTGCGATCATCGGCACAGAGGTTTCGTATGCAAACGGACGGAACACTGAAATCGAGGAGACCGTTTTGCGCCTCGCTTAGCCGGACCGTCCGGGGCGGGCGTCAACCGGGCAGGACGTGCCGAGAGTGAACTGCCGGTCGACCGCACCTATGACAAGTGCGCCATCGCAACTGGCCGTACGTGGGGATTCCGGAGTGGCCGCCGACATCCGAGGGGATACTGCAGCTCCCCGCGTACGCGGGGTGATCCTCCGCTCAACTACCAGACCGTACCGGGGAGTACGGCTTCTCGCGTACCGCAGAGGTGATCCATGGGTTCGAGCGGTCATCGGCCGGAACCCGGACAACTCCTCGCGTACGCGGACCGTCGGTGCGTGGTCAGGGGGTGGGACGGATGCAGCAGCCGGCGCAGACCCGCGGCTTGGGCAGGGTGAACGCCAGGCAGCAGGTCTTGCGCTGCACTGTCGGCCTGCCGGCCTGATCGGGCATCAGCTCCACCAGGTCGGCCAGGTCGAGGGCGCCCAGCACCGTGTCGACCGCCTCGACGGCCGATCCGGGCAGGGCGTCCGCGGCGCGCAGCAGCGCATGCGCGATCCCCGAGGCCAGGGAGCCCATCAGGGTACGGGCACCCAGCCGTACCCGCCCACGGACCCGGTCGAGCAGCGGGTTCAGGTGCGCGTCCAACAGCCCGGCGCGCAGCGCCGACAGCAGCGCGGCCTCGTCGTCCACCACCTTGATCTCGGGCCGGGGCGCGATGGCCAGCGGGTCGTTCGCCAGCACCGCCACGGTGGCGCCCGGCCGCAGCCCGACGGTGACGAACGGCCCGGACTGGCCCCCGGGCTCACCGTGGACGAGCCGGCGGGCTGGCTGCCCGCGACCGCACTCACCGGCGGCGAGCACCTCGACGACCTGCTGGCCTCGGCCGAGCGTCGGTGGCGTTCCACGCCGCACACGGCCACCGCCCTGGCCTGGAAGGCATACACCTACTGGCTGGCGCTCGCCCCGGTACTGGGCTGGGCAGGCGCCCGGCGGGTGCCGCTCATGGGCGCCGACGAGGTTCTGCTCCGCCTGGAGCCGTCGGGGCCGTCCGGGCCGTTCGTCACCGTCGGGCTGCGGCCGGGCGCCTGCCCAGCCCAGTACCGGGGCGAGCGCCAGCCAGTAGGTGTATGCCTTCCAGGCCAGGGCGGTGGCCGTGTGCGGCGTGGAACGCCACCGACGCTCGGCCGAGGCCA
>DATMJT010000323.1:0-7597 GCA_035553735.1 Pilimelia sp. | reverse complement strand
GCCGCCGGCGCCGCGCCGGCGCGGGCGGGGGAGGGGGGCCGGCCCCCGGGGATCCGGTGGCGGCGCGGTGCCGCGCGGGCGCCCGGGCCGGTCGGGTCTCGGGCACCCGGGCGAACACGATCACCGCGGTGACCAGCGTGGTGGCGGCGTCCACCGCGAACAGCAGCAGGAAGTCCACCTGGGCGGCCAGCCCGGCCAGCACCGAGGCGCAGGCGAAGCCGAGGTTGATCGCCCAGTAGTTGAGCGTGAACGCCCGCAGCCGGTCCCGCTCCGGCACGACGTCCACCATCATCGCGCTGAACGCCGGCCGGGCACCGTCGGCGAACATGCCGAGCAGGGCGCCGCTGGCCATGATCGCCACGGGTTCCCGGGACAGGCCGAGGAGGAGCATCGCGCCGGCCGCGCCGAGGTGCGCGGCGAGCAGCGTCCGGCGGCGCCCCCAGCGGTCCGCCAGCACGCCGCCGGCCAGCACACCGACGGCGCTGCCCGCGCCGCACAGCCCGAGCACCAGCCCGGCCTGGGCGGCGGAGAAGCCGCGGACCGTGGTGAGGTAGATGGCGAGGAAGATCAACACGAAGGAGCCGGTGCGGTTCACCAGGGTGCCGGCCCACAGGTACCAGAACGTGCGGGGCAGCCCGCCCGTGGTCTGCGTCCACCAACTCCGCATGGCCCCCGCCCGGTCCGTCCCAGTAATGACCGCCTGCGGTCAAACGCCTTACACGCTAGTCGGCGGGCCCGACCGTGGTCACCCGGATTGCGGGGTGGCGGTGCTCACGGTCCGCCGCGCGTGCCCCTTGGGGCTGCGGCAGGATGGGGCCATGACTGTGGGTACGTTGGTGCTGCTGCGGCACGGCGAGAGCGAGTGGAACGCCAAGAACCTGTTCACCGGCTGGGTCGACGTCGACCTCAGCGCCAAGGGCGAGGCCGAGGCCCGCCGCGGCGGGGAGCTGCTGCGCGAGCACGACCTGCTGCCCGACGTCGTCCACACCAGCCTCCTGCGGCGGGCGATCCGCACCGCCGAGCTGGCGCTGCACGCCGCCGACCGGCACTGGGTCGCGGTGCGCCGGTCGTGGCGGCTCAACGAGCGCCACTACGGCGCGCTGCAGGGCAAGGACAAGAAGCAGACCCTGAGCACGTACGGCGAGGAGCAGTTCATGCTGTGGCGCCGCTCCTACGACGTGCCGCCGCCGCCGATCGCCGACGACGACGAGTGGTCGCAGGTCGGTGACCCGCGGTACGCGGCGCTGCCGCCGGAGCTGATGCCGCGCGCCGAGTGCCTGGCCGACGTGGTGGCGCGGATGCTGCCGTACTGGTACGACTCCCTGGTGCCCGACCTGCTCGCCGGGCGCACGGTGCTGGTGGCCGCGCACGGCAACTCGCTGCGCGCGCTGGTCAAGCACCTGGACGGCATCTCCGACGAGGCGATCGCCGGGCTGAACATCCCGACCGGCATCCCGCTGCGCTACGACCTGGACCCGGTCACCCTGCGCCCGACCGTGGCCGGCGGGCAGTACCTGGACCCGCAGGCGGCGAAGGAGGCCGCCGCGGCGGTCGCCAACCAGGGGCGCTGACGCCCGGCCCGGCCCGGCCCGTCCGACGGCGGGCCGGGCGCGGGGCCACGGGTGCCGGGCTGAGGTGTCGGCGGGGCCCGGCGCGGCGGTTCGGCGGTCGTGCGGGTCCGGTGGACGGCCGTGCGGGTCGGCTCAGCGCACGTGCGGTTCGCCGGTGACCCGGAAGACGATGTGCCGGCCGGCGTTGACCGCGTGGTCGGCGTACCGCTCGTAGAAGCGGCCGAGCAGGGCACCGTCGATGGCCGCCTCCACCCCGTGCGGCCAGCCGGGGCCCAGCAGCACGCTGAAGAGCTGGCGGTGCAGCGCGTCCATCGCGTCGTCCGCGGTGTCCAGGCTCGCTGCCCGGTGCGCGTTCGGCGAGGCGAGCAGGCTGGCCAGCTCGCCGGCCAGCCGGTCGGCCACGTTGCCCATCTGGCGGACCACCCCGACCAGCTCCTGCGGTACGGCGGGGGCGGGGTGCCGGCGCAGCGCGGTGCGTGCGACATGATCCGCCAGGTCGCCCATCCGCTCGATGTCACCGGCGATGTGCAGCGAGCTGACCACCAGCCGCAGGTCGCCGGCGACCGGGGCCTGGCGGGCCAGGACGGCGTGGACCCGCTCCTCGACCTGCTCGTAGTGGGCGTCCACCTCGGCGTCGCCGCTGACCACCGCCTCCGCCTCGCCGCGGTCGACGGTGAGCAGGGCGTCCGTGGCCCGGCTCATCGCGCGGCGGACCGCCTCTGCCATGGTCACGAGCAGGCTTCCGATCTCCTGCAGATCCGCCTGGAACTCGTCGCGCATGATCACTTCCTGTCTGGGCTCGTCCGCTGCCGGTCCACGCTAGGCGCGGCCGGCGGCCCGCAGGTGAACGCCGATGAACGAGGGCCGGCGAGTCGGTGAACATCTCGGGATTCCCGCCCGATTTGCCCGCTTGCGTGACCGCGTCGGGTTAACAAATGGCCATACGATCGCCTCGTGGCGTGGGTGTGGGAGGCTGGCCTGGCCGGTGGGGCGCTGATCGGCCTGGTGGCCGGCGGCGGCCTCGGCCTGCTCGCCGCCCGCCGTCGTCCGGCCCGGTCGCCGGGTGGCGGCCCCGCGGACGTCGGGGATCGGGGCGGCCCCGCGGACGCGGGCCCGCCCGCACCGGACCGGTGCGGCCCGCCGGCCGCGGGGGAGGCCGCAGACATGCAGTCCGACGGCACGGTGGGGTCGGGGCGGACCGGCTCGCTCGGCCGGCGCACGCTCGACTCGCTGCGGGTCGGCGTGGTGGTGCTCGACGCCGCCGACCAGCCCGTGCTCATCAACCCGGCGGCCCGGGCGATGGGCCTGCTGCGCGCCGGCGCGGGTCCGGGGGCCATCGTGGCGCACCCGGTCATCCGCACCCTCGCCGGCCAGGTGCGGCGGACGGGGCTGCGCCGCGAGGTGGAGCTGGACCTGCCGCGCGGTCGGGAGGGCGGCGCGCAGGACCCGCTCGGCGTACACCTGCGGGCGGTCGGCCTGGCCCACGGGCACGTGGCGGTGGAGGCCGCCGACGTCACCGAGGCGCACCGGGTGGCCCGGGTCCGCCGCGACTTCGTGGCCAACGTCAGCCACGAGCTCAAGACGCCGATCGGGGCGCTGCAACTGCTCGCCGAGGCGCTGCTGGACGCCACCGACCCGGCGATGACCGCCGAGGACCCCGCCGAGGACGTGGCCGCCGCCCGCCGGTTCGCCGAGCGGATCCAGCACGAGTCCACCCGGCTGGGGCGGCTGGTCAGCGAGCTGCTGGAGCTGTCCCGGCTGCAGGGCGGGGAGCCGCTGCCGGAGATGCTGCCGGTCGCGGTGGACTGGGTGATGAACGAGGTGCTCGACCGCACCCGCACCGCGGCGGCCGCCAAGCGCATCGAGATCGACGTGGCCGGCGAGCGGGGGCTGACCGTCTACGGCAGCGACCGGCAGCTGGCGACCGCCGTGGCGAACCTAGTGGAGAACGCCGTCACCTACTCGCCCGAGCGCACCCGGGTGCGGGTGCGCACCCGGGCCGAGGGCCACCAGGTGGAGATCACGGTCACCGACCAGGGGATCGGCATCGCCGCCTCCGACCTGGAGCGGGTGTTCGAGCGGTTCTACCGGGCGGACCAGGCGCGCTCCCGGTCGACCGGCGGCACCGGGCTGGGCCTGGCCATCGTCAAGCACATCGCGACCAACCACGGCGGCCGGGTGGAGGTGACCAGCACGCCCGGCGAGGGCTCAACGTTCACGCTGCGGTTGCCGGGCCGACCCCCGGAGGCAACGATGCCGTTGCCGCCGGAGGTTGGCATCGGGTCCGGCCCTGCCGGACCACGGGTCTGACCGACGGGCCGCGGGCGGCCGCTACGCGCCGCCCTCGGGTACAGAGAGGAAACGAGCGTGTCCCGGGTGCTGGTGGTGGAGGACGAGGAGTCGTTCTCCGACGCGCTGTCGTACATGCTGCGCAAGGAGGGCTTCGAGGTGTCGGTCGCGCCGACGGGCACCTCGGCGCTCACCGAGTTCGATCGCACGGGTGCGGACATCGTGCTGCTCGACCTGATGCTGCCGGAGATGTCCGGCACCGAGGTGTGCCGGCAGCTGCGCCAGCGTTCGCACGTGCCGATCATCATGGTGACGGCCCGGGACAGCGAGATCGACAAGGTGGTCGGGCTGGAGATCGGCGCGGACGACTACGTGACCAAGCCGTACTCCCCGCGCGAGCTGGTGGCCCGGATCCGCGCGGTGCTGCGCCGCCGCGGCGCCGACCCGGCGGAGCTGACCAGCGCCACGCTCGCCGCGGGCCCGGTGCGGATGGACGTGGAGCGGCACGTGGTCACCGTGGACGGAGCCTCGGTGCAGCTGCCGCTGAAGGAGTTCGAGCTGCTGGAGCTGCTGCTGCGCAACGCCGGCCGGGTGCTGACCCGGGGCCAGCTCATCGACCGCGTGTGGGGCGCCGACTACGTCGGCGACACCAAGACGCTGGACGTGCACGTCAAGCGGCTGCGCTCCAAGATCGAACCCGAGCCGTCCGCGCCGCGCTACATCATCACGGTGCGCGGCCTGGGCTACAAGTTCGAGGCCTAGCCCCCGGCCGCCGCCGATGGGTCCTAGGCCGCCGGCGGCGTGGCCGGCTCCCGGCCACCCCGCTCGGCGGCCCCGCTCCCCGGCCCGCCGGTGTGGGCCGCCGTGGTCGCCGGGTGCTCGGCGACCAGGCCGCGCGCGGCCCGCGCCGCGCACAGCTCGGCGAGCCTCGCGTACGCCGCGGCCCCCACCAGCGCCGTCAGCTCCGCGGCGTACGACAGGTACATCGGCTCCGTGCCGACGTGCGCCTCCGGCGACGAGGTGCACCACCAGTCCAGGTCGTGCCCGCCCTCGCCCCAGCCGCGCCGGTCGAACTCGGCCAGCACCGAGACCAGCACCGTGGAGCCGTCGGGCCGGGTGACCCACTCCTGGTCCCGGCGCACCGGCAGCTGCCAGCACACGTCCGGCTTGTACTCCAGCGGGTGCACGCCGTCGCGCAGCGCCTGGGCGTGCAGGGCGCAGCCGCCCCCACCGGGGAAATCCGCCTCGTTGAGGAACACGCACGGGCCGTCGCCGCCACGGGTGGCCGTGCGCCGGGCGGGCTTCTGACCGTCCACCGTGTCCATTTCGGTGTAACGGGCAAAGCCCCGGCGGAAGTGCTGCCAGGTGGCCGGCGTGAGCCGCCGGACGGCGGCCCGCAGCCGCTTCTCGTCGTCGGCGTCGGTGAAGAAGGCGCCGTGTGAGCAGCACCCGTCGGCCGCCCGGCCGGCGATGATGCCGTGGCAGCCGCGGCCGAAGATGCACGTCCAGCGGGAGAGCAGCCAGGTCAGGTCCGCCCGGACCAGGTGCCGGTCGTCGGCCGGGTCGACGAACTCCAGCCACTCCCGCGGAGTGTCCAGCGGGGTCTCGCGCGATCTCGGGTCGTCTGCCGGCGGCTCAAGGATGATGTCGACGCGGACGGGCTTGCGGCGGGCCATCCGGCCAGCCTACGCCGGTCGGCGATACGGTGGCCGGTATGCGACTCGGCGTGCTGGACGTTGGTTCCAACACCGTGCACCTGCTGGTGGTGGACGCCCACCGCGGGGCACACCCCTGGCCCGCCCACTCGGAGAAGTCCGAGCTGCGGCTGGCCGAGCGGATCCGCCCCGACGGGGCGCTGGACGACGCGGGTGCGGCGGCCCTGGTCGCGGCGGTGGCCAACGCGCGGCAGGCCGCGGACCGGCTGGGCGCCGACGAGCTGCTGGCCTTCGTGACGTCGGCGGTGCGGGACGCGACCAACTCCGCCGAGGTGCTGGCCCGGGTGCGCGCGGGCACCGGGGTGGAGTTGCGGGTGCTGCCCGGGGAGGCGGAGGCCCGGCTGACCTTCCTCGCCGTGCGGCGGTGGTTCGGCTGGTCCGCCGGTCGGCTGCTGGTGCTCGACATCGGCGGGGGCTCGCTCGAACTGGCCGCCGGCGGGGACGAGGAGCCCGATGTCGCGCTGTCCCTGCCGCTGGGCGCGGGGCGGCTCACCCGCCAGCGGCTGGCCGTGGCGGCGGACACCGCGGCCCCGCCCACGGCGGAGCGGGTGGCGCAGCTGCGCGACTACGTGCAGGCCCAGCTCGACGTCGCGGTCGACAAGCTGGCCGGCGGGTGGGAGCGGCCGGTCGGCACCTCCAAGACCTTCCACACCCTCGCCCGGCTGGCCGGGGCGGCGCCGAGTGGGGCCGGGCTGTGGGCGCCGCGCCGGCTCACCCGCGCCGGCCTCACGCAGGTGCTCGGCTTCGTGCGACACATCCCGCCGGCCGCGCTCTCGCAGCTCGACGGGGTCAGCGCCGCCCGGGCGCACCAGCTGCTCGCCGGTGCCGTGGTCGCCGAGGCGGCGATGCGCCGGCTCGGCGTGGACGCGGTGGACATCTGCCCCTGGGCCCTGCGCGAGGGCGTGATCCTGCGCCGGCTGGACCAGATCGAATCCGGCTGATCCGCTGGTGGTTGTCGCCCGTTTGAGGACTCTTGTCCGATCGGTGTCGAGCCGCCGGGTTACCCTGGTGGGGTGAGTCCCGGCGTCCCGGTCCTGCTGTCCAGCTCCTCGGTGTTCCCGGAGCCGACCGCCGCCGCGTTCCAGCTGGCGGCCGCGCTCGGCTACGACGGCGTGGAAGTGATGGTCTGGACCGACGCGGTCAGCCAGGACGCCGGGGCGCTGCGCGGCCTCGCTGCGCACTACGGAGTCCCGGTCCGCTCGGTGCACGCCCCCTGCCTGCTGGTGACCCAGCGGGTCTGGAGCGCCGACCCCTGGGAGCGGCTGCGCCGCTCGGCGGTGCTCGCCGAGGCGCTCGACGCCGACACGGTGGTGGTGCACCCGCCGTTCAGCTGGCAGCGGGAGTACGCACGCGGCTTCGCCGCGGGGCTGGCCCGCATCGCCGAGCGTCACCCCGGGCTGCGCTTCGCGGTGGAGAACATGTACCCGGTACGGATGGCCCGCCGCGAGTTCGTCCCCTACCAGCCCGGCTGGGACCCGACGGTCGCCGGCTACGACGCCTACACGCTGGACGTGTCGCACTGCGCGGCCTCACGCACCGACGCGCTCGCGATGGCCGACGCCATGGGCGCCCGCCTCGCGCACATCCACCTCGGTGACGGCACCGGCGAGGGCCGCGACGAGCACCTGGTGCCGGGCCGGGGCACGCAGCCCTGCGGCGAGCTGCTGTCGGCCCTGGCGCATCGGGGGTTCGCCGGCTCCGTGGCGGTCGAGGTCGCCACCCGGGGGGCGCGCAGCCGGGCCGAGCGCGAGGCGGATCTGGCCGAGGCGCTGTCCTTCGCCCGTGCCCACCTGGCCACCCCGACGCTGCTCGTCTGACCGTGAGCATGGTGGGCTCGGTGCAGCAGGGGTGGGTCCCACGGCGCCCATGATGGGCACCACCGCCTTCGCTCTGCTTCCGCATGGGAAACGCCGGGCGTCCGGGTATCCGGACAGCCGGCGCCTCCTCGGGGGAAGCAGAGCAACGGGCGGAGACGGCGGCATGTCCCCGGCCACCGCCACCGCCACCGCTGCCGCCACCACC
>DATMJT010000322.1:0-12865 GCA_035553735.1 Pilimelia sp. | reverse complement strand
CCCCGCACCCCGCCGCCCGCGATCAGCGCCACCCGGCTCGCCAAAATGATCGACCACGCGCTGCTGCACCCGGCGCTGACCGCCACCGAGCTCGGGCAGGGCTGCGCGTTGGCCGCCGGGTGTCAGGTCGCCTCGGTGTGCGTACGCCCCTGTGACGTGGCGACGGCCCGGCGCCTGCTGGCCGGCACCGGGGTGCTGGTCGGCACGGTCGTGGGCTTCCCGCACGGCGGCGTCGGCACCCGGGCCAAGGTCGGGGAGGGCCGGGCCGCCATGGCCGACGGCGCCGAGGAGATCGACATGGTGCTCAACATCGGCTGGCTGCGCTCCGGCGACCTGGCCGGGGTCGCCGAGGACATCCGCGCCGTCGTCGCGGCCGCGGGCGGCGTACCGGTCAAGGTCATTCTGGAGAACGCCTACCTCACCGACGCGGAGAAGGTCGCCGGCTGCACGGCGGCCCGGGACGCGGGCGCGGCGTTCGTGAAGACCTCGACCGGCTTCGCCCCCGGCGGCGCGACGGTGGCCGACGTGCGGCTCATGCGGGCGACGGTCGGGCCCGATGTCGGCGTCAAGGCGTCCGGCGGGGTGCGCACCCCCGGGTTCGTCGCCGAGCTGCTCGCCGCCGGCGCCACCCGGATCGGCACCTCGGCAACCGAGAGCATCCTGGACGGCTGGCCGCCCCACCCGTGACCGGGGGCTATTCCGGTGGTACCGCTCCGGCACGACGAGGAACCGGGGTCGCGCCGGCTGGTTCCCGGTCGCGGATCGGCTCCCGCACGCCCGGCCGGTACTCAGCCGTAGCGCATGGTTGTTATCGGGCCCCTGTAACAGCCATACGCTACGGCTGAGGGTGTCCGTTCGGAGGCGACCGCGGCGACTCTCGACCGCGGCCGCCGTAGGCCGGGGATTCGGCCGTCCCCGGCTGCCGGCCACCGCGCCGTGCCGCCGGGCAACCGGCCCCACGGGTGGGCACCGCCGGCCCGTCGGTGGCTCGTAGACTCTGGACAGCCACCGGATGGTGGCGGAGCGCGAGCGGTCGGCGCCGGGACGGTGCCGGCATTTCCACCCAATCGGACCGTCGCGGGGAGGTATGGGCGTGACTGAGGGCAGGCAGACGCTGGAGTTCCAGGCGGAGGCGCGACAGCTGCTCCAGCTGGTGATCCACTCGATCTACTCGAACAAGGACATCTTCCTCCGAGAGTTGATCTCGAATGCCTCCGACGCACTGGACAAGCTGCGCCTGGCGAGCCTGCGTGACAAGGATCTGGCCGCCGACACCTCCGACCTGCACATCGCCATCGAGGTCGACGCCGACGCCCGCACGCTGACGGTGCGGGACAACGGCATCGGCATGTCCCGCGACGAGGTGGTCGAGCTCATCGGCACCATCGCCAAGTCGGGCACCGCCGAGCTGCTGCGCCAGCTGCGCGAGGCCAAGGACGCCGCGGCGTCGCAGGAGCTGATCGGCCAGTTCGGCGTCGGCTTCTACGCCACCTTCATGGTCGCCGACCGGGTGACGCTGGTGACCCGGCGGGCCGGCGAGACCGGCGGCACGCGGTGGGAGTCCACCGGCGAGGGCACGTACGTCGTCGAGTCGGTCGAGGACGCCCCGCAGGGCACCGCGGTGACCCTGCACCTCAAGCCGGAGGACCGCGAGGACAACCTGCACGACTACACGGCCCAGTGGAAGATCCGGGAGATCGTCAAGCGGTACTCGGACTTCATCGCGTGGCCGATCCGGATGGAGGTGACCCGCCCGGGCGATGGTGACGGCGGGGACACCCGGGTCACCGAGACGCTCAACTCCATGAAGGCGCTGTGGGCCCGGCCGCGCAGCGAGGTCAGCGACGCCGAGTACCACGAGTTCTACAAGCACATCAGCCACGACTGGACGGACCCGCTGGAGATCATCCACATGCGGGCCGAGGGCACCTTCGAGTACGAGGCCCTGCTGTTCATCCCGTCGCACGCGCCGTTCGACCTGTTCATGCGCAACGCCAAGCGCGGCGTGCAGCTGTACGTCAAGCGGGTGTTCATCATGGACGACTGTGCCGCGCTGATGCCCGACTACCTGCGCTTCGTCAAGGGCGTCGTGGACGCCCACGACCTGTCGCTCAACGTCTCCCGGGAGATCCTCCAGCACGACCGGCAGATCCAGGCGGTGCGCCGGCGGCTGGTGAAGAAGGTGCTCTCCGCCGTCAAGGACCTGATGGCCAACCACCCGGACAGGTACCGCACGTTCTGGGCCGAGTTCGGCCGCGCCCTCAAGGAGGGCCTGCTGGACGACCTGGAGAACCGCGAGACCATCCTGGACCTGCTGTCGGTGGCCTCCACGCAGGACCCCGAGCAGCTGACCACGCTGCGCGGCTACGTGGAGCGGATGAAGGACGGGCAGACCGACATCTACTACCTGACCGGTGAGTCGCGGTCGATGGTGGAGAACTCCCCGCACATGGAGGCGTTCCGCGCCAAGGGCTACGAGGTGCTGATCCTCACCGACCCGGTCGACGAGGTCTGGGTGGAGCAGGTCGGCCGGTACGACGGCAAGCCGCTGCAGTCCATCGCCAAGGGCCGGGTCGACCTGGACACCGAGGACGAGAAGAAGAGCACCGAGCCGGAGCGCGAGCAGCGGGAGAAGGACTTCGCGGGCCTGCTGGGCTGGCTGGGCAAGACGCTGGCCGAGCAGGTCAAGGAGGTGCGGCTGTCCAGCCGGCTGACCACCTCGCCGGCGTGCATCGTCGGCGACGCACACGACGTCACCCCGACCCTGGAGAAGATGTACCGGGCGATGGGGCAGGAGGTGCCGCCGGTCAGGCGGATCCTGGAGCTCAACCCGACCCACCCGCTGGTGACGGGGCTGCGGGCGGCGTACGAGCAGGGTGGCGAGTCCGACGCCCTGGCCGGCACCGCGGAGCTGCTGTACGGGATGGCGCTGCTGGCCGAGGGCGGGGAGCTGCCGGACCCGGCGCGGTTCAGCCGGCTGCTGGCCGACCGGCTTGCCACCACGCTGCCGTGACGCCAGGCCCCCGGGGCACCGCCGCGCCGTGACACGACGCCCCCGCCGGGGCGCCGCCGCGCCGTGACACGATGCCCCCGCCGGGGCGCCACCGCGCCGTGACGCCACGCCGCCGCCGGAGTGCCGCGCCTCCGGCGGCGGCGGGTCACCCGGCCGGGCGCAGGGCGAGCACGCCGTCGACCACCCGGGCGCTGGCCGGGCCGGATCCCGGCGCCGCCGGCCGGGGCGCCCGGGTGACCGGCAGGACGCGGTAGTCGGTGACGGTCCAGCCGGCCCGCTCGATCGGGTCCAGGGTGGACAGGCCGGTGAGCCCGATGCCGGCGCCGGCCCGGCTCGCCAGCTGCGCCATGGCCGCGGCGGACTCGGCGGAGACCACGTCGGTGACCCAGCCGACGACGCCGGCCAGCCCGGCGAGCGTGGCGGCCAGGGCGGCCAGGTCGGCCGGTTCGAGGTAGACCAGCAGCCCCTCGGTGACCACCAGCACCGGCGCGGCGGCGCCCAGCGCCGGCAGGTCGCGCACGTCGGCGGCCACCCGCCGCACCGGGCACGTCGCACGGGCGCCGCGCAGGATCGCGGCCTTGCGCTCCAGGACGGCGGCGGCGTCGACCTCGACCACCTCCCGGCACCCGGCCAGGTCCAGCCGGTACGGGCGGGTGCACAGCCCCGCGCCGAGGTTCAGCACGGTGAGCCCGGGGCGACGCCGGGCCGCCTGGCCGACGAGGGCGTCGACGAGCAGCGTGCGGTGCACGACCTCGTCGCGCCCGCCCGCCAGCAGGGCCTGCCCGGCCGCGTCCAGCCCGGCGGTCAGCGCCGCGGCGTACGGGTCGACCAGCCGCGGGCGGGGCTGGCGGCTCTCCTCGGCGCGGCACGCCGCCGCCACGGCCGCGGTCGCCTGGACCGGGCCGGCGACCCCCGCCGACCGGCCGCTCACTCCCATCGGCCGCTCACTCCCATCGGAACAGCCACGCCGACACCGCCGCGCACAGCGCCAGGGTGCCGCCCAGGACGCCGAGCGCCAGGCCGAGGGAGTCGCCGCCGCGGTCCAGCCACGCCCACTGGAGGGCCTCGACGGCGTACGTCAGGGGCAGTGCGTCGCTGATCCGGCGCATCGCGTCGGGCATCAGCTCCAGCGGGACGGTGGCCCCGGTCAGGAAGATCATCGGGAAGTACACGATGTTGGCGACGACGATGGCCGCCTGCTCGGAGCGGGCCAGCGCCGCGATCACCATGCCGATGCCGAACATGGCGGCGGCCGACAGCAGGGCGACCCCGGCGAAGGCCCACGGGTGCTCCGGCGCGCGCAGGTCGTAGCCGACGAACCCGACGGTGACCAGCAGCGCGATGCCCAGCGCGCTGACCGCGGCGTTGACCAGCACCTGCGCGACGAGGAACTGGCCGGGCCGGGCGGGGGTGGCGCGCAGCCGGCGCAGGAAGCCGCGGGAGCGGTACTCGACCATTCCCAGCGGGAAGCTCATCAGCCCGGCGACGGCGACGACCAGGCCGACGTACGCGGGCACCGACACGTCGACGGTGCCCAGCCCACCCCACTGGGCCGACGGCTCGTTGCCGTAGATGCCGCCGAACACGGCCAGCACCATGACGGGGAAGGCGAGGCCGAAGAACAGCGGCGGGAAGTTGCGCAGCATCCGCCGGGTCTCGAAGGTCAGCACGCTAGTGAACATGGCTGCGTTCTCCGGTCAGGGTGAGGTAGACGTCCTCCAGCGAGGCGGTCAGGGTCCGGGCGGTGAGCCCCCGGTCGGCGAGCAGCCCGGCGACCCGCGCCCGGGCGGCGGCGTTGGGCAGCGTGACGAGCAGGCGGCCGCCGGCGGGGGCCACGCTGACCCCGGTCACCGCGGTGAGCGCGGCCCGCAGCTCGGCGTCGCCGGAGGCCCCGTCCAGGACCAGCCGGTCACGGCCGTCGGTGTGCGCACGGATCAGCGCGCTCGGCGTGTCGAGCGCCGCCAGGCGCCCACGCACGAGCACGCCCACCCGGTCGCACAGATACTCCACCTCGTCCATGTGGTGCGAGGTGAGCAGGACGGTCAGGCCGGCGTTGTTGCGTTCGCGCAGCAGCTCCCAGATGTCCCGGCGGGCCGCCGGATCCAGCCCGGTGGTCAGCTCGTCCAGGACCACCAGCCGGGGCCGCCCGAGCAGGGCCAGCGCCAGGGAGAGCCGCTGCTGCTGGCCGCCGGAGAGCCGGGTGACCTGCGTCCGGCGCTGCTGCGCGAGGCCGACCTGCGCCAGCAGGTCGCGGTAGTCCACCCCGCGCGGGTAGCAGCCGGCGAACAGCCGGCCCACGTCGTCCACCGACGCGCGCGGCGGGTACTGCACGGACTGCAGCTGCACGCCGCAGATCCTGGCCATCGCCGCCCGGTCCGCCCGCGGGTCGAGCCCGGCGACGCGAATCCACCCCGCGTCCGGGCGCCGCAGCCCCTCGACGCACTCGACCAGGGTCGTCTTGCCGGCCCCGTTGGGCCCGATGAGCCCCACGACCTCGCCGGCCGCGACGCTCAGGTCGACGCCGTCCACGGCCGGGACGCCGCCGTAGCGGACCGTGACACCGCGTGCCTCGATCACCCTTGCCTCCTCGTGTCGGACAGGCCCAGCCCGGCCGCGGCCCGCTGAGCGCTCGTCTGGGTGTAGTAGCCGGCGAACGACGCGTGGATCAGCAGCGCCGGCGCGACGCTGGACTCGACGACGGTCAGCAGCCCGCACACGAGCGACAGCACGGCGCTGGACACGGCCAGCACCAGCGCCTGGAGCCGGCGCTCGGTGAGCGCCACCTGCCCGGCGGTGAAGACCAGCCCGGCGACGCTGATGGCGGCCCAGGCGGGCGCGCCGGCGGCGAGCATCCCCACCAGCACGACCCCGCGGAAGTAGAACTCCTCCACGGCGGCGCTGACCATCGGCACGGCCCACCGCCAGCCCCGCGGCAGGACCAGGATCTCCCGGACCCAGCGGACCGAGGCCACGGCGCCCGGCACGTCGACGCGGGGCGCGGCGGCGTACACCAGGGACATGCCGAACGCGGTCAGGGCGCTCGCGCCGATCGCCGCCAGGGCGGTCAGCGCGACCGAGGCGCCGTCGGGCCGCCAGCGCAGCAGGCCGAGGACGTCGACGCCGCCCAGCCGCGCCAGCGCGGCCGCCGCGACCAGGCCGAGCACCAGGTAGAGAACGGTGCCGAGCACCGGGAAGACGTACCGGGCGGGCAGGCCGGTGCGCGACGCCACGGCCAGGCGCACGCGCTGCCGGCGCCGCGGGTCGGCCCACGGCAGCCGGTACAGGGCCAGCCAGCCGGCGGTGACCGCGACGGCCAGCCCGGCGAAGGACCACGCCCCGGCGCTCACCGCCGGCTCCACCGGGGCACCAGCAGCAGCACCGCCAGGTTGAGCGCGCCGTGCGCGGCCGCCGCCACCCACAGGCTGTGCCCGGCCGCGACGAACAGCGCGCCCAGGCCCAGGCCGGTCAGGGTCTTCTGGGCCACCGTGAGCCAGCCGTAGTAGAGGTGGTTGAGCCCGTACGCCACCGCGGTGACCGCGACGGCGGCCGGCACGGCGAGCCCCAGCCCGCCGGCCAGCAGGCCGATGCCCAGGGCCCGGAAGACCACCTCCTCGGCGACCGCGGCGACCAGGGCGGCGAGCACGGCCGGCGCGCCGGTGCCGGCCCGCTCGTGCAGCGCCAGTCGGCCCGGCCGGCGGCCCCGCGCGCGCAGCACGGCGGCGCCGAGCAGGTACTCGGCGACCGGGGCGAGCAGCCCGGCGGCCGCGGCCACGGCGTACCAGCCGGGGTGCGGCGGCCCGGCCAGCGGCGGGCCGTCCGGCACGGCGAGCAGCCCGAGCGCGGCGACGGCGGCCAGCGCCGCCGCGAAGCCCAGCTCCGGCGCCGCCCGGCGCCACCGCTGCGGCCCGGCCCGGCGCGCGGGCGGCCCCGGGGCGCCCGGGCGGGACGCGGCGGCGCCGGGCGTGGCGGCGCGGGCCGCGGCGGCGCCGGGCGTGGCGGCGCGCGACGCGGCGGCGCCGGTGAGCGCGAGCCGGAACGCCTGCCCGGGGAACGCCACGCTGACCAGCACCAGCACGTCAAGGCAGAGGGTGCGGGTGTTCATTGGTCACTCCGCCGTAGGCCAGCATCCGGGGGTGCGCCCGCGGCGGCAGCCCCGGCAGGCACATGCTCAGCAGCTCGGGGACCAGGACCCGGACCACCGTCCAGTCGGTGCCGGCGAGCTCCGGGGGCGTGATGTCCAGGTAGCACGCCCACCGGCTGACGCCGCCGACCATGCGGATCAGCGCGGCCAGCGTGGCGCCCGAGTCGCCGAGCGCCGGGATCTCGCTGAGCTTCACGCTGCCGGCGAACCGGTCGGCCACGATGGCCCGCTTGCGCGCGGCGTCGTCCGGGCTGGCGTAGAACAGCACGTTGGTGTCGAGGTCGAGGTAGGGAGAGGTGTTGACGGCCGCGTGCACCGACGTGGTGTCGAAGAGCGCGCTGTACATGCCCAGCCCGAGGATCGCGGCGCTCTCCATGGCGCCGCGCAGGAAGGCCGCGCGGGGGTTGCCGTCGCCCTGCACACCGAAGCTGATCAGCGGCAGCGCGTCGGTCGTCCGGTCCAGGAACACCCCGATGGTCGGCAGCGGCAGCTCGGGACGGGTCAGGTAGGCGGCCCTGATCCGGTACTCGGAGCCGGGGCCCAGCTGCATCGCCGCCAGCACCCGGTGCACGCTCTCGTCGTCGAGCACCACCTCGGGCGCCGGGGTCGGCGTGTACCAGTTGAGGATGAAGGAGTCGATCTGCACGGCCTCGATGAGCGCGTTGCGCAGCGCCCGGTCCAGGCTGACGTGCGCGGCCGTACCGGTGGAGAACGACGGCGTGAACAGCGCGTCGCCGTGCTCCGGGCTGGTGGTGAAGCCGAGGAAGAACAGCTGCGCGGGGACCCACACGTCCGCGCCGGGGCGCACCAGGGACGGGCAGCGCACCCAGGCGATCACGTCGTCCTCGGTCGGCGGCCGGTCGGTGTAGCGGTGCAGCCGCCCGGCCAGCGCCCGCTGCTGGGCGGGGTCGAGGATGCCGAGCAGCTCCAGCGGCAGGCAGTCGCCCTCGGCCGACAGCTCCCGCCGGGTGGCGTACCGGAACCGGTCGTCGCACAGGCGGATGGCGGCCATCGCGGCGTACCGCTCGACGCTCTCGCCCATCAGCTTGGTCAGGGCCTCCTCGTGGTAGAGCCCGTAGCCGCTGAGGTGATACTGCACCTGCAGGTGCGGGTCGTTCATGATCGACCGGTGGTAGTGCGGCATGGTGGAGGTCATCGCCCGCATCTGCGGCTCGCCGGGGATGTCGGCCACGGAGACGAAGAACCCCGGCATGATGCCGGCCTGGTTGCCGCCCAGGTGCCGGTAGCGCCGCAGCAGGTGCGGCATGGGCGGGTAGTGGGTCAGCGTGCCCGCGGTTGCCGCGCCGCGGCCGCTCACCGCAGCACCTCGGCGACGATCCGGTCCACGGCCGCCCGGCTGTTGAAGTTGATCTCCCTCAGCCGCTGCCGGGAGACCTTGCCGCAGGCGGGACAGTTGGGCATCCGGAGCAGGTCCTGCGCCTGGATCTCCCACGTGGGCAGGTGGATGCTGAGCACCCGGCCGCAGAAGCGCGAGGTGCCGACCGCCGCGTGCAGGTAGCCCTCCATCACCGCGAGCGTGGTCAGCAGGCTCATCATCGGCGCGTCGGTGGGCCGGTCCGGCGCGCGGCCGATCGGCGAGCGGGCGAAGTCGTGGTAGGAGACGTGGTCCTCCAGGCGGGCCAGCGCCCGCTGTTCGAAGCACTCGAAGCAGCCGGTGTGCGGGGACTTCACCCCGACCACGGAGACGAACGGGCCGTCGACGAAGGCGCACACCCAGGGGATGTCGCGGTCCTCCAGCAGCCGGTTGAGGTTGCGCAGCAGCGGCAGGGACGGCCGCTGGAAGCAGGTCACCACCGCGGTGGCGTCGAGCAGCGGCCGCAGGTCCGCGACGGCATGCTCGGTGGCCAGGCCGTCGACCCGGGAGGTGAGGTCGGCCGCACCGAGCCGCTCCAGCACGTCCGGGCCCGGCACCGACAGCCGCAGCCGCATGCCCTCGGCGAGCCCGCTCGCGTGGGTCGCGGCGGCGGCGCGGTCGGTCAGGAAGGCCACCGGCCCGGCGGGGGCGTCGCCCGCGGTCGGGTACGGCGACACCAGGCGCCCGAGCAGCGCGGCGGTGATCGCGTCCTGGGCGTCGGCGGCGGCGTCGTCGACGAGGATCCCGGCCTGGGCCAGGTCCAGGAACAGCCGCTCGACGTTGGCCCGCTCCACCGGCAGCAGGTCCGGGTCGAGGTGCTCGGACAGCTGCACGGCACCGTCGGTCAGGGCCCGCAGCGCCGCCCGGACGGACCGGGCGACCGCCGGGGGCTCGGCGCTGACGTCGATGACGGCCTCCTCGAAGTTCCAGACCCCGGTGCGGATGCGCATCCGCCCGTCGCCGGCCTCGATGATCCGTGCGGTACTTGCCAACACATAGGACACTGGCTACTCCCCCTGTCCGACGACGGTGACGTGGACGACGTGGCGGGTGTGCCCGTCGAGACCCAACGCCCGTTCGATGAGCTGCTTGTCGTAGCTGCCCTGGTCGCAGCCGGCGAGGCCGACCGCGGTGCGCGCCAGGTGCAGGTTCTGCAGGATCGCCCCCACCTCGATCAGCCCGAAGACGACGCCGCTGTCGCCGTACTTGCGGGAGTTGCGGTAGAGGTCGTAGACGAAGACCAGGACGAAGCCCACGCGCGTCATGTCCAGGTCCGGCGACCGGAGCACCGCGTCCGCCGCCGCGGTGCCGGCCGGCACCGGCTGCACGGCGTGCGCGTGCGGCAGGTACGCGTAGGTGCCGGCCTCCAGACCGGTCACGTGCACCGCCTGCACGAAGATCGACACGGGGTAGAGCCCCCCGCCCGACGGCGCGGTGCGCAGGCGGATCGCCCCGTGCGGGTCGGCCGGGTTGCCGTAGGGCAGCTCCCCGGTGGCGCCCTGGCAGTGGAAGAGCAGCACCGACAGGTCGGCCAGCCCCACCGGCCGACCGGTGAACTCGCGGGTGCTCCGCCGGGCGGTCACGGCCGCCGTCAGGCCGACCTTGATCGCCTTGGGCTTGGGCAGCGGGATCGCGCCGCGCAGGTCCTCCTCCAGGTCGGCGTGGCAGGAGGAGAGCACCGCGTCGGGCTGGTAGAACCGCCCGACTCCCAGCTGGAAGCCCATCCGGGAGTTGTCGCAGCGGTAGTTCAGCAGCAGCTGCTCGCCGGCGAAGTCGTCGTCCGCGGTCGCCCACCGGCCGCGGACCACGGTCTCCGGCGTGTTCACCACCGTCGAGGACGAGTACAGCGAGACGATCGTGTGCTGCATGGCGAACCCGCCCACCTCGCGCAGGTAGCCGTGCCGCGACAGCGCGGTCTCGACCTCTTCCTTGGACCTTTCGTAGGGCATGGCACTCCTGGTTCGGGTACGCACGACGGGAAGGGCGGTGGCGGCGCAGCGCGCCGCCACCGGTGGAACTCCTTGCGGTGTGTTCGTCGGACCCGCCGCGGCTACCAGGAGCAGCAGCTGGAGCAGCAGCAGTTGCCGCCCCCGCAGGTCGTCGAGGCGCCGGGCGCCACGGTGACGGTCAGTCCGCCGGTGGCCGTGGTGCCGACCTGGCCGGTGAAGCTGAGCATGGGTTTCCTCCTTTCTGGACTGTCCTAACCAGATGGATGACGCGGGAACCGGGCGCGACGCCGGTGCACGCGCCGCCCGCCGTCGCCGGTCCCGGGCCGGAGGAGGCGGTCTCGGGCAACGCCTCCGTCCGCGACGGAGCGTAGGAACCCCTCGCAAGGGTGCGGTGTCCTGACTGGAGCGCGCGGGCCCGGACGGCGGTGTGGGCGTGGACGCCGGCGCCCGCGGGCGCGGCGCGGTCCGCTGTCGGGGCCCGGCCGGGGCGCGGCACCGGCCACCGTAGAACGGGCGCTAAGCCGACATGTGCGGCGATCCGGCCACCCCATGCGGGCGCAATTGGGTGCCGCGCCGGAATCCGTCAGGGTTGACCGGTGAGTCGGTTCGTGCGGGTGTCAGGGCGCCACGCCGCCGGCCGGATCGCGGTGCCACCGCACGACCACCTGCAGCTGCCCCTGCACCCCGGTGCGGGCGATCACCGCGCCCGCGTCGGCGGTCAGCTGCACCCCGAAGGCGATCTCGACCTCGTCGGGGCACCGGGGCATCGACTGGAACTGGCTCAGCGCCGCCGAGGCCGCGTCGCGGACGGTGGCGATGGCACCGTCGAACGACTGCCGGGTCTGCCGGGCGATGCGGTCCAGCCGGGAGGCCCGGGCGACGCCGGCCTCCCCGTCCACCGCCACCAGCACGGTGCCCCCGCCGTCGAGGTCGAACTCCACCAGCTCGGTCATCCCGATCTCTCCTCAGCTCGTCGTGTCGACACAGGGCAGCGCCAGCCACTCCCCCGCCGGGATCTGCCTGCGGACCGCCTCCAGACCGGCCAGCAGCGCGTCCAGCCGCTCCGGCTGGTGCAGGTAGCGCATGGTGGCGCGCTGGAACGCCTCGGTCATCGCCGGTGGCATCAGGTCGGAGGCGTCCCGGCACAGCGTGCCGGTGCGCAGCATCCGCTCGACCCGGCCGAGGTGGCCGTCGGCGTCGGGGTGCAGCCGCGCGCCGCGGCCCAGGGTGAGGTGGGTGCCCCCGCTCGCCTCGTGCCACACCCGCTGCCCCGGCTGGCGCTCGGAGGTGAGGAACGTGACGAGCCGACGGGCCGCCGCCGTGTCGCGGAACATTCCGAGCACGTCCTCGGCGATGAGCGTGCCGCTGTCCGGGGCGTCGGCGGGGAACGGATGGAACCCCACGGACCGCTGCGGGTCCAGGCCACGGGCCGCCGCGGCGGCCCGGTAGGTGCGGGCGTTGAAGGAGCCCTGGTGGTCCAGCAGGCACCCCGGCGGCTGGTCGAACATCGCCCTGCCGGCGTCGTCGTACCCGGTCAGCAGCGCGGCCGCCGGTGGCGGTCCGGCCCGCACGACCTCGCCCCAGGCCACCCAGGCGTCACGGACCGGGCCCCGCGTCCACGGCAGCTCCCCGGCCACCCACCGGGTGTAGGCGGCGGCGCCGGCGCGGTGCAGCACGAGGTCCTCGATCCAGTCGGTGCCCGGCCAGCCGGACAGCGGGGGCGAGCTCATCCCCAGGCACCACGGCACCGCGCCGGCCCGGCGCAGCGCCGCGGTCCGGTCGACCAGCGCCCGCCAGGTCCGCGGCGGGTCCCGCTCCAGCCCCTGCCCCGGGGCGTACCACAGCAGGCTCTTGACGTGCGCGGCGATGCTGACGCCGTACACCCGGTCGTCGATGCGGATCAGGTGCGGCTCGTGCCCCGCGACGTTGACCAGGTCGGGCACGCCGTCGAGCGGGCGCAGCGCGCCGTCGCGCACATGAGCGCGCAGGTCGTTGAGGCGGGGCAGCACCGCCAGGTCCGGCGGCGAGCCGCGGTCGAGCCGGGAGCGCAGCACGTGGCTGACGTCGCGGGTGCCCTCGTAGACCACCCGGACCCCGGTCCGCTCGGTGAACGCGTCCAGGGCCGCCCGGAAGGCGCTGCCCTCCTCGGTCTCCCACGAGGCCAGGACGGTGACCGTGACGGCCTCCGGCGGCCCGGTGCAGCCGGTCAGGGGGCCGGCGCACAGCAGGACGGCGGCGACGGCCAGGGCGAGGCGGCGTGGTGTCGTCACGGGCGGTACCGGTATTCGTCCAGTCGGGGCCGGAAGCCGACGACCACCAGCACCGCGACGGCGAGCGCGGCGAACGGCAGCAGGAGGTCGACCGTGCCGCCGGCGCGGTGCTGGTGG